>JBDTUV010000156.1:0-6476 GCA_040007575.1 Gemmatimonadales bacterium | reverse complement strand
AGTCCAGACCGGTCATATGCCATTCGCCCACCGGCGTATTCAGGGTCCAAGCCCCTGACCGCGCCGCTTGGGCGTCGGCTGACAGCGCCACGGCTACTGTAAGACCCGCGGCGAGCCCGCCGGACACCACTTTCTGCGCAAAACGGTTCATAACTGACCTCAGGGATAAGGGTGATTCTCCTGCTCTACTGCCAACTGACGCGGTGCTGCGGGACTGACAATCGGAAAGACGCACTGGAGGACTGCGCTCCGCTGTGCGGAGCATCCAGGGGTGAAGCGCGTTCGCAGCACTCGAATGCTTGATATGACTGAGTCGGGAGGGAGCCGAGCGTGGGAGGCAGTACACGGACCTGCAATGGGGCATGACCAAGGCAAGGCCACGCCAGAGTACTTCTGGCCAACAACTGCGCGCCGCACCTGCTGGCGCCGGGTTCAGCTTGGGTGAAATAGTGCGAGCTAGCGGGAACAAGCCCATCTCATTCCTCAGCAACGTCGCCGAACTACACTGTGTGTGAGTAATAGTAATAGAATGCTCTCGGGGAGACGGTATTGGATATCCGCTCATACCGCCACGACACTCCCAACCCCAAGCGAGGGTCGGCCCAGCAGGATGGGACCAAGGCCTGCCAAATCGCCGGTTAAGGGGAGCTAGGGGGGTCAGTATACACCCTGAAAAAAGAACTGTCAATTAGGGGCCTACTACAGATTTACCCCTGCCAGACCCGGGCCCCCTCAGCCGCAAAACCGCCCTCGAAAACGACGCCACCGGCCGCCATGGTCTCCCGGACTCGCCGGGCCAACTCCTGGGCTGCCGGCTGGGAATCCACCAGACCGTACGCTGCCGGACCCCAGGAGCTCTGGCCTACCCCCGCGGCACCCCAGGCAGCCATATCGGCTACCAGGCGCTCCGTGGATCCCGGGGCGAAGACGCCCCCCTGCTGGGCGGCGAACCAGGCACCCGTGATGCGCTGGACTGCCGAGAGAGCGTCTCCGAAGCTGGGTAGATCCGCTTCGACCAGGGCCGGGAGGAGCTGCATGAGCACCAGATGAGAGACCTGCTCCACCTCGCGGTCGGCCGGGGAGGGCAGATGCTCGAAAGCGCTCGCCTCGGCCTCACCGCTCAGCCCCCGTGGTCCGGGCGGGACGGCTACCACGCACCTCCAGCTTTCCGGAACAGCAAAACGGGCCAGGAGCGGGGCGACCTCCTCGCTGCCCAGCCGCCGCCCTCCCTCGACGATGAATCCTCCGAACGCGAAGGTCCAGGTACCAATGGCCGAACGCTTGCCTCGACCGACAGCGCGCGCCAGCTCCACCGGACCAGTCGGCAGCCCGTGCAGCTCAGCCAGAGCCCGGGCCACCGCCAACCCCAGTTGGGTCCCTGACCCTAGACCGGCATGGCTCGGAATTGCCCGGTGGATGACGATTCGGCCGGCCTCGGGCAGCCCGTGGAAGGCCAGAAAGCGGCGGGCCAATTCGCTGGCCCGTTCGGCGTCAGGTCCTTCGGCAGTCAGCCTTGCCGCCGGCGCCGCCTCCAGCAGTAGCGAGGGGCAGGGAATTGCTGCCCCGAGCCCACCGAAGTGGCGGCCCAGTCGACCGCGAAGATCGAGCACCCCAAAATGCAGGCGCGCAGGAGCCTCGACGAAGATCCTACCGGGAGCGGACATAGTTCGTCAGCAGCGCCATCGCTTCCTGTTCCCTGGGTCCAGCGGTCTTGTCCACGATGATCTGGAGTCGGGCGAATTCCTCGCGAATCTGTTCCGATGGGAGGAGGTGGGTGCGAGTAGCAAGGATGGCGGCTTCGAGCACGGCATGTTTGGCCCGATTGAAGCCCATGAACTCACGGATCTCCCCCCGATACACCACCCTGGCCTCGATCCGTGAGCGAGGAGGCGTGGCGTCGATCGCCAGTACCTCGAGCTCTCTCCAGGAACACGCCGCCTCGAGCACGGCTCCCTGCACCACGGTGGCTGGACCCCAGGGAAACTGCGGGCTGGAGATAGCTCCTTGAGCGAAGAGCATCACGTCGTCGGTGAGATTGACCACTGCCGTTCGGGTGGCGCTCACGTTGCGAAAGGTGCTGGTCTCCAGAAACGGCTTCAGGACGATAATCTCTTCCCCCCACTCGACCCCCATGGGGGCAAAATTGATCGCCCCGGCGGAGTCCAGCGTGGTAACGATCGTCTCGAGAATCACCGGACCAGATCCACCGGTGGCGGCGCCGAGGCCAGCGTGCTCGCATCGGAGCGCTGAGGTACCAGTACGCCATCTGCGCCTTGGGGCAAGGCGCGCGGAGACGTGGAGACACCGTGCAGGAAGTGGTCAAGCAGGCGATAGCCATGCTCGGTCAGCACCGACTCGGGATGGAACTGCACCCCATAGACCGGGTATTCGACGTGCTGCACCGCCATTATCTCGCCGTCCTCCGATCGGGCCGTGACAGTGAGCGAAGGCGGCACCGACGCCGGAGAAATCACCAGGGAGTGATATCTGGTGGCGGTGAACGGAGTGGGAAGACCCGAGAACAGTCCGGTGCCGGAATGGTGGATGCGGGAGGTCTTTCCGTGCATCGGCGCGCCCGCCCTCAGGATTTCTCCTCCGTAGGCCGCTCCGATACACTGGTGGCCCAGACATACCCCGAGTATGGGGATAGAGGGTCCTACCTGACGGACCACCTCGGTCGAGATGCCGGCTTCCCTGGGTGAGCACGGTCCGGGACTGATAACTATGTGGCTGGGAGCGAGAGCAAGAATCTCTTCAATGTCGATGGCATCGTGGCGGCGGACCAAGGGCGTCTCACCCAGCTCGCGCACGTAGCGCGCCAGGTTGTAGACGAAGGAGTCGTAGTTGTCGATTAGGAGAATCAATGGAGGTCTAGGGTCGAGGGTCTAGAGTCGAACGTCTACCGTAAGATCGAGGTCAACGTCAAGGGAGGTCAACGTCAAAACGAATGGATGTCATCCTGAGCGTAGCGAAGGATCTACTTCGCTGGGTTCTGAGACCCGTGGAGTACATCCTTCGGTCGTTTTACTCCTTCAGGATGACAGCTCCGCGATCGACCTCGTAGACCCTCGACCCTAGACCCTAGACCCTTCCACTAACGTCTCAATCAGACCCCGCGCCTTATCCAGCGTCTCTCTGTACTCCAGCTCGGGATCGGAGTCGGCCACGATCCCGCCGCCGGCCTGGAAGTATACCTGCCCATTCAGGGCCAGATACGTGCGGATGACGATGCTGGTGTCCATGGCGCCAGTGGCACTCACATAACCGATCGAGCCGCAGTAGACCCCCCGCTGGGTTGGCTCCAGCTCCGCGATGATCTCCATCGCACGCACTTTGGGTGCTCCGGTGATCGAGCCTCCGGGAAATGCGGCCCGGATCAGCTCTATCGCTCCAGACCCGGGCTCGATCTCACCGACGACGGTGGAGACGAGGTGATGCACCGTCGGGTGGTGCTCCAGCGCGAAGAGCTCGGGAACGCGAACGGTGCCTGGCCGGCATACGCGCGAGAGATCGTTCCGCAACAGGTCGACGATCATCACATTCTCCGCTCGATCCTTCTCGCTCTCCGCCAGGGCGCGACCCAGCGCAGCATCGTGCATCGGACCCAGTCCTCGGGGCCGGGTTCCCTTTATGGGGCGGGTTTCGATGCGCCGGCGGTCCTCGTCCAGCCGGAGGAATCGCTCGGGCGAGGCGCTGAGCACCGCCAGGTCACCGAATCCGAGATAGGCGGCGAACGGCGCGGGGTTCTGCTGGCGGAGTTTTCGGTACAGATCGAATGGAGGGTCAGCCCAGCGGCTCTGAAACCGCTGGGAGAGGTTGGCCTGAAAGATGTCGCCCGCCAGGATGTATTCCCGCACCCGGGCTACCACATCGAGGTATCCCCGGTGAGTAAACGTCGAGCGCAGCCCAATCTTCTCGGCCCCCTCTATACCAACGACCGGGTAGGAGGGGGCAGCGGGGCGGCGGGGCAGGGGGGCAGTAACCATGTCCACCCCGTGTTTCGCTGGTAGGCGGCCCCGCTGCCCCGCTGCCCACCCACCCGTGGACGGGTACCCGCCCCGCCGCCCCCCCAGCCGCTCCCGCACCAGCTCCATGCGCGCGCGCGCGCGCCGCTCCTGAGCGTCCCCGCTCTCCGGAAGTCCGGTCGAGATGAGCCACGCGGTACCGATCCGATGGTCCCAGGCGATGATCCAGTCGTAGAGGCTGAGCACTACGTCCGGAATAGCGAGATCATCGTAAGGAGGGCGGGGAAGGCGCTCGAGCACGGCGCCCCAGTCGTACCCGATGTACCCCGCGATGCCTCCTTGAAATGGAGGAAGCCCAGGTACCGGCTCGGTGGGCTCAGAGGGAAGCAGGGCCCGGGCGACACTCAGGGCATCCCCCTCTACGGGGGTCCAGTCGCCGTCGGGGATGTTCCGGATTTCGGTGCTGGCTCCCTTGCTGCGAATCACCCGCACCGGGTCGGCGGCAAGAAAGGAATAGTGCGCGTCGGGGTGCTCCGTGGCAGCGCTGTCGAGGAACAACAGGTAGGGAAGGTCGAGAAAACGAGCGCAGACCTCCGCCGGATCTGCGGTGCGTCCCAGGGGCTCCACCAGCGGCGCGAACCGGCTCACGTCTTGGGTGCCCCGCTGCCCCGCCTCCCCTTCGCATCTTTGCTCAGGGCAGGCTCCGCTGTCCCGCCTCGCGCCTTGCGCGATCTCTGGGTCAATTTCACGTGCTCCGATTTGACATCATCCGGTGGCGTGAGGTACCCCCAGTTGAGCGCCCCCTCCTGGCGATACGTCTTGCCCAGGGTGATCGCCAGCTTCGCCTTCATCAGCTCCCGTCCCAGATAGAAGGCGTGAGTGGCCTCGGCTACGCCAAGCTGGGAGAAGATCCCCTGGATGTCGGTCCCCCGGACGAAGATCTCGTTGTTGAAGACGGTGATGGTCTGCCGGTCGGTGAAGATCCGGAAGTTGGGATCTTTGACCTCCGACTGCAGCCGCCGAAGCTCGGCTTCATCATACTCGAGGATCACCGGATCTTTGACAGTGAGGAGCCGGTCGTCGATCCCCTTGGGCAGGCTGCGGTGGGTGAGGGAGTAGTGCATGAGCCGGCGCGCGATGTCGACCTCCCGCACCGCGCCGCGGGCCCAGTTGATCACCTCGGTGGTGAGGACCGCCCGTACACCGGTCTCTTCGCAGATCGCCAGCAGAAGCGCATGCACCCCCGTGGTGTCGGCACTGGTGAGCTCGGCGATGTTCCCGATGCCCATCAGCTGGGCGGCCCCGGGATAACGCCGGTGGGTCTCGGTGTACCGCTCCAATGATGCCATGAAGCCGAAGCCGATCGGCTCGATGATCGGGTCGATGAGGTAGCGAACCCGCCACCGCTCCAGCGTCTCGATGCTGCGATCGAGGGTGTCCAGTCCCTCGCCGAAGTCCGGGATCACGACGACCCCGCAGTCCGTGCCGGCGAGCTCCCGAGCCACCTCGAGATTGGACCCGTTGACGCTGAGAACCAGCTCGGCACCCGCCTCTACCGCCGTGCGGATCTCCGCCGGGTCAAAGCTGTCTACGCTAACCCGTGTGCCCGCCTCGCGCAGCTCGCGTACGACGGCGCCGAGGTCGGGGAAGGGAACTCCCGGGGTGCAGCCAACGTCGATGAGGTCCGCGCCGCTCGCCCTGAAATAGCCGGCGGCGGTCCGGATCTCCGCCCGGGTCAGCTTGGGCGCGTTGTTTATCTCGGCCAGGATCTCGACGGAATAGGAACCGTAGTCCGGCGCCACTGCCGCTCGCCCGAAGTAGCGAGGTATCTCCCTCAGGTCCTTCGGTCCCTTCTCGACCGGCACTCCGAACCGCTCGCGCAGGACCGCTGTATCCCCCTCGCAGAGACCGGGGATCAGCACCAGGTCGGTCTCCGGCGGCACCTCCAGGAAGCGGGCGATCCACGGCGTGGTCATCAGAGCGGCCACTGTAATCTTCATGACCGCGACGTCCGGCTGGAACGGCGGTTGCATCTCTTGCAGCACCCGCCGCAACGCAGGTTCCGCGAGCTTGCCGGTGACGAAAAGCACTCGGCGGGGAAGCGGGTAGGCGGGTAGGTCTGCTCCGTCGCGAGGAACAGCTTTGCTGGCAGGAGTCACTGTTCCACTTACCCGCTTACCCGCTTACCCACTTACTTCGGCTCCCCCGACCGGACCCACTTGTTAGGCGTGCCCTCCAGCGCCCCACCTTGGGGCTTCCAGAGAATGACCTCCTCGATCTTGCGGGCCAGCTCGAAGTCCTTGTCGCTGATTCCGCCGGCGGCATGATTCTGCAGCTTCACGATCACTCTTCCCCAGGTCACGCTCAGATCGGGGTGGTGATACGCCGCCTCGGCCAGATAGCCGATCGCGTTGACCAGCATCAGCGTCGTTGGCCAGCCATCGGTCTTATACACTCGGCGGATCCAGCCGTCCTCGTAATACCACCCTGTCAGCTGCTTGAGCCGCTCGG
>JBDTUV010000155.1:0-6480 GCA_040007575.1 Gemmatimonadales bacterium | reverse complement strand
CCTTGGTGCCGCCGGCATAGCCTACAGTGGTGCTGGCGACACCGTGGACGCCGTCGAACGCCTTCTGCATCGACCAGAAACAGCCGCCGGCGAAGAGCGCGGTGAGCTGAGCCGCGGTAGGGACCGGCGCGGCGGCAGGCCCCGCCTCCCGCTTGGGACCGGCCCCGAGAAGGCCGGAGCTGAGGAGGGCCAACCCCAACAGCGGCACGGTGATGAATCCGGCAGATCGAATCAGGGAACGACGCATGTACGGGTGCTCCAGAAGAAGACACTCTTATAACGTCCGGCAGGGGCGATTGGATCCCTGAAGGGGCCATTGGCTATGGGCTATGGGCTATTGGCTATGGGCTATGGGCTATGGGCTACTGCGCCCGCTCGCGATGACTGGCCAGGTGTTGCTCTAAGACAGCCGCTTCAGTTGCTCCAGCGTCTCCACGTCAGCCTGATCCTGGAGCCTGCCAGTCTGTTTCGTGCGGATGAGGGTGTCTATGTCGGCGTAGGGAATCTCCACGCCCTCGATTTCCACTTTGCGGGCCCGAGGGGCGGCGTCGGCGTAGCGGACGCTCCAGGCGAGCGTCAGCAGATCAACTCGCGGGTCGTCACCGATGATCGTGAGCGGCTTCGCTATGACCTCCGACGGGTTGAGCTCTCGGGCGATGCCGAACCTCAACTGCCCTAGAGCCTCGAGCGCCCGGCGAGCATTGTCGATGGTGGGCTCGATGAGCACGTCCACGTCCTTGGTGGCACGTACGGCACCATGGAGCGCCAGCGCGAACCCACCGACCACCACGTAGCGGACGCCGGCCTCATTGAGCAGCCGGCACACGGTCACCAGACGTGAGGAGCTGGACGCAATCACCCGGCTCGTCCCCCCCCTCCCTGGCGCCGCCAGATCTCGTATTGATCGAACGTGTCGAAGGCGATGGTCCATGGCTTCCGGGGCCGGTGCCCTCGGGCGAAATCCTGCCACAGCTCTTCCGAGAGCCTCAGGCGTTCGGCGGGAGAGAGAGACAGGCCTTCGCGCAGGGTACGCTCCCGCGCCACAGCGAAGGCACCGCGGCCCTGGCGAGTTATGTACTCCTGAATGGCCTCCCCCACGACAAAGCTGCGTGACCGCCGCAGGCGCTTGGCTTCGGCATCCAGCTTGGCCTTGAGCTCGGCCGGCAAAGACACGGAGAGAATGGTTGTCATGATTCCGGCTGGTTATTAATAGTTAATAAGTTACTGGAGCCGGTCGGGGATGGCAAGCTCCACCCAAGACCGCTCCAGCGAGCAACGATTGACCAGCCGATACGGTGAGGCAGGCGCCCGCCAAAGCGCCCATGACGACCCGCGCCCCCAAAGGTCCCGGCTTGGTTCGATTGGGCGTCGTCGGCAGCTTGTCCGCTATCAGCTCGGCCACCGCCAAGATCGAGAATATCGCGACCGCGGCAGTTGACCCCATAAAAGCCAAGGGTGAGCCCTGGAGATCCAGCCAACCCAGGTGCGTCGCCCAGCTCACCGCGGCCGGCGCCATCAGGGAACGCAGGCCGGCGACGAAGCCTATCGCGACTGCAAAGAGGTAGGTCAGCATGATTGAGGGGCTATTGGCTGTTGGCTATGGGCGAGTAGCGGCGGCGAAGAGCCTGCCCCGAGCCAGTGTGCGAGTGGCCTCAGGATGACAGACTTATAGTTTATCAGCATGACATACAATAGCTTTGCGCTCAGGATACTTGGCTTATAGGTAATGGCCAATAGCCAATGGCCAATAGCTAGCCCATAGCCCATAGCTCACAGCCCATAGCGCCTTTCCCATAGCCCACGACACACCCGAGGTCCTTACCATCAGTTCGATAAAGCCGCCGAAGCCGCGCCGCTCCTTCTCCTTCGTCATGCCCTTCATCCGCACGGATGCCCGCGAGGACCGCCTTGCCGGGCCCATCCGGGGCGAGCTGCTCGGCGCCGAGCACCTGGCCGAGCGGGCCCAGCAATTGGCGGCAGGGCAGCGGCTCGCGGCCGAGCGGGCGGTTCGTCGCACTCCACTCCTGGCCCGGCTCAACGACACCCGGCACATCCTGGAGGACGCCAACCAGCGGCTCAGCGCCTCCGAGGCCGACGTGGGACCGGCCGGTGAGTGGCTGCTCGATAACTATCACGTGGTCCAGGAGCACATTGGCGAGGTGCGGGAGAGCCTGCCGAGCGACTACTACCGGGAGCTGCCTGAGCTGGCCTCCGGCGCACTGGCCGGCTACCCCCGGGTCTACGAGATGGCCATCACGCTGATCGGCCACAGCGAAGGCCGGGTCGATCTCCACAACGTCACCAACTTCGTCCAGGCGTTCCAGGAGGTCTCTACCCTGACTATCGGGGAGCTCTGGGCGGTACCGGCCATGCTCCGCCTGGGCCTCATCGAGAACGTGCGTCGGATGGCCCTCCGCTCGGTGGCTCGGCTGGACGAGCTGGACGCCGCCGACCAGGCCGCCTCCCGCATCGCCGAGGCCGCCGCGGCCGGAGACGGAGCGCTGGACGTGGAGCTGGACCGGTTCGCCTCCAACCCACCCCCGCTCACACCCCAGTTCGTCTCCCGCTTCCTCCAGCAGCTCCGGGTGGAAGGCGGCGCGCTGCCGGCCGTCGTCCGGCTGGAGCAGTGGATCAGTGACGAGGCGTTGAGCGCGGAGGAGGCCACCGCCCGTTCCACCCAGCGGCTCGCCCTCACCCAGGTGGTGATGGCCAACAGCATCACCAGCCTGCGCGCCATCGCCGTGATGGAGTGGCGTACCTTCGTCGAGGGACAGAGCCGGGTCGAAGCCGTTCTGCTCCAGGACCCCTCGGGCTTCTACAGCCACATGACCTTCGCCACCCGGGACGAGTACCGCCACGTGGTGGAGCGGATCGCCCGGCGGACTCGCCGGCCGGAGGAATCGGTCGCCCGTCGCGCGATCGATCTGGCCCGCGCCGGCGCCCAGGAGAGCAAGGACCCGCGCCAGGCCCACGTGGGCTACTACCTGATCGACGACGGCCTGGCCGAGCTGGAGGCGGAGACCGGGTACCGGCCGTATGTGGGCGAGTCGATCTACCGCTGGGTCCGGCGGCACCCGAACATCGTCTTCGTCGGTGGCGTGCTTCTGACCACACTCGGTGCCCTGGGCGCGGTGCTGCTGCTCGGCGGCTCCGAGGCCCGGGCGGCCTGGGTCGCAGTGATCCTGCTGGGCCTGATCCTGGCCAACGACATCGCAGTGAATGTGATGAACCAGCTGGTCACTGCGTTCCTCCCGCCCCGCACCCTCCCCAAGCTGGATCTGCACGAGCACGGCGTACCGCCGGAGCTCCGCACCGCGGTGGTGATTCCCACCCTGTTCGGCAGCGTGGATGCGGTGCGCGAGGCGCTGGAGAACCTGGAGGTCCAGTTCCTGGCCAACCGGGAGGCACACCTGCACTTCGCGGTGCTCAGCGACTTCACCGATTCACCCACCGAGACCCGCGAGGACGACGCCGCCATCGTCGCGGCCGCGGTCGAGGGAGTAAAGGCGCTCAACGCGCGCTACGCCGGCGATAAGGAGGATGCCTTCTATCTCTTCCACCGCCCCCGCTTCTGGAATCCGAAGGAAGGCGTCTGGATGGGGTGGGAGCGGAAGCGGGGCAAGCTGGCCGAGTTCAACCGGTTGGTGCTGGGCAAGGGAGAGGGCGCGTTCTCGGTGATCGTGGGCGACCTGGCGCCGATCAAGAGCGTGCGCTACGTGATCACGCTGGACTCCGACACGGTGCTCCCGCCGGCCGCGGCTCCCCTCCTGGTCGGTGCCCTGGCCCACCCGCTCAACCGCGCGGTCTACGACCCCGAGCTCGGCCGGGTGGTGCGCGGCTACGGAATCCTCCAGCCGCGGGTCGGTGTCTCCCTGCCGAGCGCGAACCGCTCGATCTTCGCCTCGATCCACTCGGGGCACCCCGGCGTCGATCCCTACACCACGGCGGTCTCCGACGTCTACCAGGACCTCTATGGCGAGGGGAGCTTCACCGGCAAGGGAGTGTACGAGGTCGAGGCCTTCGAGCGGGCGACCCACGGGCGCTTCCCCGAAAACTCGCTGCTCTCCCACGACCTGATCGAAGGGAGCTACGCGAGGGCGGGCCTGGCCACCGACGTGATCGTCTACGACGACTACCCCACCCGCTACCTGACGTACACCCGGCGGAAGCACCGCTGGATCCGGGGCGACTGGCAGCTCCTGCCGTGGCTGACGTCGCGGGTACCCGGTCCCGACGGCCCCGAGCCCAACCGGCTGTCGCTGCTGTCGCGCTGGAAGATTCTCGACAACCTTCGCCGCAGCACGGTCGAGCTGGCCCAGCTGGTCTTCCTGGTGGGCGGATGGCTCCTGCTTCCCGGCTCACCGGTCCGCTGGACCCTACTCGGCCTGGGCGCCATCTCCGCGCCCTGGATCGTGTCGCTCCTGCTGGCGGTGCTGCGGCCGCCGCTCGACAAGTCCTGGCGCGCCTACTACGCCGCGGTAGGCCGCGATGCTGCCACCAGCGTTCAGCAAATCGCGCTCGCCGTCGTCTTCCTCCCCCACCAGGCGCTGGTCTCGCTCGACGGGATCATCCGCACCCTGTGGCGCATGCTGCTGTCGCGGCGCCACCTCCTCGAGTGGCAGACGGCGTCGCAGACCGAGCGCGGCATGTCCGGCTCGGCTCGCGTCGTCTGGCGCAACATGTGGCCGGCCGTGGTGCTTGCGGCCGTGATCCTCGGGGCGGTGGCCTGGCGCGCGATCGTCGAGCCGGAGGCGGCACCGCCCTGGCAGATCGCGGTCGCCGTCTGGCCGATAATCCTGGCCTGGATGGCATCACCGGCCATCGCGCAGGCCCTGGGCGGCCCGGCGATCCGCCGCGAGCATCGGCTGCCCGCTAGAAGCCGGCACCAGGCGCTCCGCTACGCGCTGCTCCACTGGCGCTTCTTCGACCGTTTCGTCACCGAAGAGACCAAATGGCTGGCGCCCGACAACTTCCAGGAGGACCCCGCGCCGGTGGTGGCGATGCGCACCTCGCCCACCAACATCGGCCTCCAGCTGCTGGCCACCGCAAGCGCGTGGGACCTGGGCTTCATCACCCTCGATGAGATGACCCGGCGGATCGAGCTGGCCTTTCGCTCGCTGGAGCGGATGCGCCGCTTCAACGGGCACTTCTACAACTGGTACGAGCTCGAGAACCTGACGGTGCTGGAGCCGGCCTACGTCTCCACCGTGGACAGCGGCAACTTGGCCGGCCACCTCATTGCGCTTCGGCAGGCGTGCCTCGCTTTGATCGACGAGCCGGCGCACGATGCGCGAGTCTGGCGGGCGCTCGAAACCGCGCTGGCGCTGGCGGACGAGCGGCTGGAGACCTATGCCCCGGCCCACCCCGCGTCCGAGTACCTGAGGCTCGCCCACGTCGCGCTGATGAAGTCGCGTCGCGAGCCGGCCTCGAACACCTCCCTGGCGCGGGTCACCGAGCCGCTCCGGCGGGCGTGGGCCGCACTGGCGGGAGCGGGCCTCTCTTCTGAGACGGTGGAGCCAGCCTCGGAGTGGATCGCCTGGAGTCTCCGGCTTATCGCGGCCTTCTCCACCTGGTTCGAGGAGCTTGGCCCCGAAGGGCAGCCTCGCAATGACTCGGTGGGCGCAGGCCAGCATGGCGAGCTGTTCGTTCCACTGCGCGAGTTAGCTGTCCGATCCGCGGCCGCGGCCGACCTGGTCAAGCGACTCGAGGTGATCGCCGATCGCTCCTACGACTACGCCATGGAGATGGATTTCCGCTTCCTGTTCGACGCCGAGCGGAACCTGTTTGCCATCGGCTTCCAGGGGAACACCCATTCGCTCGATGGGTCGTTCTACGATCTTCTGGCCTCCGAGGCTCGGCTCGCGAGCTTCATCGCCGTCGCCAAGAACGATGTGCCGGTGGACCACTGGTTCCGGCTGGGCCGCACGCTGACCTATGCCGTGGGAGAGCCGGCGCTGGTATCGTGGAGCGGGAGCATGTTCGAGTACCTGATGCCCTTGCTCGTCATGCGGTCGTTCCCCTTCACCGTGCTGAGCCAGACCTACGAGGGCGCGCTTGCCCGCCAGATCGCCTACGGCGTCGAGCGAGACGTGCCCTGGGGGGTGAGCGAAAGCGCCTACAACGTGCGGGACCGGCATCAGACCTACCAGTATCGCCCCTTCGGCGTGCCCGATCTTGCGCTCAAACGCGGCCTGGGTCGAGAGCTGGTGGTGGCACCGTACGCCTCGGTGCTCGCCGCCATGATAGACCCCGAGCAGTCGCTGGAGAACCTGCGGCTGCTGGAGACCGAGGGGCTGTTGGGTCGCTACGGCTTCCGCGACGCGATCGATTACACCCGCCCCGATAAGGACAAGGACCACCACGTCGTCGGCAGCTACATGGCCCACCACCTAGGCATGGGCCTGGTGGCGCTGACCAACGTGCTGACCTCGCAGGTCTGGCAGCGCCGCTTTCACACCGACGCGGTGGTACGCTCGGCCG
>JBDTUV010000154.1:0-6510 GCA_040007575.1 Gemmatimonadales bacterium | reverse complement strand
CCAGACCGGCGGCGCCCCAATGCACGTTGTAGTCCGCCGCCCGATGAGCACCGCCCAGGGAGCCTTCGACCACTCGCCAGGTATTCTGCAGCGTCTGGTAGGCGAGTGGATGATGGGTGACCGCCACCCCGGTGAGCGAGCCGGCATTGTTGTAGCTCGTCACTGGTGCAGGGGCGCCCGAGTTCGGGCCGTTGCCGGCGTTCGGGTCTGCCAGCGTTTCGTTGGCCGTCGGCGACGGCCCATCGAACCACCGGGGGCCGTTGTAATCGCACCCGAGGGCGTCAGTGAAGCCCTCGGCTCCGTTGATGCACCCGCGGCCGTACGCCGAGGTGAAGTAGTTACCAACCAGGCCCTGGGCGAGCCTTCCCGGAATGGTGAACGACTGCGTCGCCACCGTGGAATCGAACCTGGCGGTCAACGCTGCATCCGCCTTGATCGCCGGGAAGTTGCGTTCATTCGACCCCGCTACGTCGGTAGCATCCTGCGTGATCGGCACGCTGAATGTCGAGGGCGGGAGAGTGCCGGACGTGGCCGTATACCAATAGCTGGTAGGCAGTCCGTCCCAGGCTGAGCCAAGCTGGACGCTGTCCAGAGTGACCTGCACCTGGCCCGGTTGGGTCAGGACCGCGGTCACAAATGTCCCGAGGCCAAATTCCCAGTTGTTGGCCGGTGGGGCCGGACCGCTGAACACACCAGTGACGGGATCTATGGTCGGCGGAGCGGGCGTGGTATCGAGCACTACGGGCGCCCCTCCGGGGGTTGCGGGCCTTCCGGTAAATGCCACCGTGCCCAGCGACCCCGAGAGCTGCTGGTTGCCCGGCGTGCGCTGGGGGGTCACTTGCTTCGCAATCCGGGCGGACTCCAGGCTGCTGGGACCCGACCGAATAGAGTTGACGTCGAATGCCGCGACGGCGTAGAAGTAGCGGATTCCGTTGCGGACGGTGTTGTCGACGAACACGAACGGCACCCCGGTCTGATTCAGCTGAAGCAGACCTGGATCGGACACACCGAGGGCCGCGGCGCTGCGTGAGCTGGTCACGGCGGTGTCAGCCAGCTCCACGAACCCACTGCTATCGGCGAGGACCCGGACTTTTCCGGTGGGCACCTGCACGAACGGGCTGGCGATGGGGAAGGTCTGCGCCTCAGCCAGCAGACGCACGCCGTTGAACGTCCCGAGCGTGTCGCAGGTGATCAGAACGCCGACCTCCGGCGAGCAGGTGGTGGTCCGGTCGGGATTCACCGTGTTCACGTTGCCGGTGCTGTCGGTGAAGAACCGGTCGGCGTAGTCGAACTGCGCCAGCAGCTGGAGCTGGCTCGGCTGTCCCGAGCGGCCGCGGTAGACCCGGTACCCTTCGACGTCGAACTGGCGGTAGTTCGGGTCATACAGCGTCACGCCGGAGGCGGCCGCGAAGTACGGGTCGCCATTCGTCTCGGTCACCGATGGCCGCCAGAGCACCGTCACCTGATTGTTGCCGGGCACCAGGAAGAAGTCGGGCGCGTCGGGCGGTGAGGGCTGGAGGAACTTGGTGTCGAACACCGTCTGCGCGATGACCGCCTTGCCCAGGAGCGATTGAGGAACGGTCCGGATCTCCTCCTGGTCCACCGCGCCGTTCGCGTTCAGGTCGCCCAGAAAACCAGCATACCCGGAAACCGAGTCGAGCCGGTTGGCGCCGGTTGTGCTCAACGTCGCCACGCTCGAGAGCCGGGTCGGATCATCCGGCGTCAGGGAGCAAGTGCTCGGGCCGGGGCAGGACCCCGTCTTGACCGGTGCCGCGAAGACATAGGCCACCACCACGGAGCCCGAACCGCCCGGAGGAATGCTGAGTGGCCCCGACGACTGGAAGAATCGCATGTCTGCCGGCGAGATCCGGTTGATGAAGCAGATATGCGTGATCAGAGGATTGCCGGTGTTGCAGGAATCGTCGCCCAATGCCGGATTGATGGTCCCCGATGCATAGCGATAGAGCTGAAACACGTCGTTGGCGTCCTGGAACGAGACGGCCCGGCTGGTGTTACTGTACAGCGTCAGCCCCACCTCCAGGCCGGTCGCCGGGTTGACCGGGCTCTTGAGATACTTGACCCCTACGAAGCCGATCCCGGGAAAGAACGGGTCACCGAAGATTCCGGGATCGAACACATAGCCCTGAGGCTGGCCGAAGTCGTTCTGGTAGGTATAGCCGAGATCGAACGGAAGGGTGACCGAGGCGAAGTCGAGATTGGAGTCGCCCACGTCCATGTCCGCCCCGAACACGACGTACATGTTGTCGATACCGTAGCCTGCGGCGGGCAGTTGCTCCCCGAACCGCGCGGCATTGACCGCCTGAAACTTCTTGGCGAGCCCAAGCAGGGTATCGACCATGGGAGTACGAATGGTGCCGTACGCCGCACGGTCGGTGGTGGTGATGTTATAGAAGGTATAGATGAAATACAGGATGTCCTCGTTACCCGTCGGCGTATTGAAAGCCATGCCGCGGGTCTCGACCGCGATCCCGAGCGGGTGGGTCCGGCCGGCATTCGAGGCCGGATCGCCCTCCCAACTCATGAACCAGACATCGTTGTCCGACGCTTTCACGTTCCCCTGCAGCGCAGGGCTGAAGAGATCGGCCTGGGGGTCCGGGGGGGCCGGCACAAAGGCGGCATCCGGCCACACCGCGACGTCCTGCGGGCTCGCCGTATTGTAGATCGGGAACACTCCCGAGCCATTCTCGGTGGTGCCCTTGGGATCGAAGAAGAAGCCACCGGCGGTGTCTCCCGCCCACGGATTAGCCGGGTTCGACGAGCTGACGACCCCAACGACCTGGATACCGGAGTTGAAGACGTATTGATCGATGGTTCCCTTGGGCCAGAAGCCGCCTCCGATGGTGGAGGAGCCCAGGGAGTCCACGCAGACGTGGCCTTTAGCGGCATTGAGACCGCAGAAGATCCGGTTTCCCGTCATGGCGCCCAACGTCCGGGCAAACAGCCGGAAGCCGGCGGGCTTTGCCCCGGGACGCGGCTTGGCGCTCGCGACCGAGGGGTCCGCCGCCAGCAGCGCCACGGCCAGACCGCCTACGAACATGAGCCCTGCCTTACGCATCAGTGATCGCATCGCATCCTCTCGACAGAATTGTGTCCATGGCCGCCCGGGTGGCGGGCTGATCGCCCGCCCCCCGAGCCGGCCGAAGTCCGGCGCTTAGAAACTCAGCTCGATTCCGATCCGGGCCCGCCTGGACGGGCCGGTGAAGCGATGCTCTCCCCGAGCATACTCGTACAGATAGCCCAGGGCGTTCCGCTGCTCGGCTGGATCGTAGATCCCGTCGCCGTTGCCGAAGCGCTGTTCGGCCCGAACCAGGTACACACAGTTCGGCGCCGCTGGGGCCGACCCGGTGTCCACCCAGGCGCGGCACACGTTCGCTCCGGTCAGGACGATGGCGCTGTCCGCACGGAGTGCGCTGTTGGTGGTAGCCTCGTCGGCGAAGTCGGACAGCTCCCGGCTGAGGAACCGGTCGCGGTCTTCCTGGTTGGTGATGTTGTTGGTGACGGTGAAGACTTCCAGGATGTTCTTGAAGTTCACGAGGTTGCGAACATCCAGGTAGGCGGTGAGCTCGAGCCCGCCCAGACCGAAACCCTTATTGAGCCGGACGTCGAGCTGCTTGAAGCTCGGGAGCCGGGCTCCGCTGAAGGTGCCGGAGATCTCGTTGCCACCGCAGTTCCCGCCGGAGAGGATCTCGCGACTCTGACTAGGCGCTCCCGCTTTGGCCGGCTCGCAGCGGGTGAACGGCGTACCGCTGGCATACCGGAAGGTGGTGAAGAGGCTGACGTTTTCCAGGATAGAGCCGACCGTGCTGCCCTGCTCCCAGTTGTCGGGGAAGGTGAGCGACATGGCCCCCGCCAGTGTATGCGGCCGGCTGAAGTCGGTGGGCAGGATGGCCTGCGGTGGCCCGACCCGCCCTCCGCCGAGGCCACCGAGCAGCCGCGCCCGGCCCGCCGTCGTGCTGAGCGGATCGCTGCCGGTGCTCTGTGCCTGTTGGTAGCTGTAGGACACCGTGCCGTTGAAGAGGTTCCCGAACCGGCGGTCCAGCCGCAGGTCGATGCCCCGGGTGTTGCCGAAGTCCACGTTCTGGACGAAGGCCACCTCGACGTTCGGATTGTTGGAAGCCGGATCGAATGAGGGAACGATGCGGCCCGCCGGGTTGGCCAGGTTGTCCTTATTGTAGAGGGCGACGTCGAGCACCATGTCGTCACTGAAGGCGTGACGAATGCCGAACTCGTAGGTGATGGTGCGCCCGAAATTGAGATCGCTGCCGAACAGCTGGTTGGCGTTGGTGAGCGCGAGGTCGGTGTTGATGCCGCCGTACACCAGCCCGAAGTCGGGCGCCTGCACCTGGTGGGCGTAGGAGAGGCGGAAGTTGGTCCGCTCCGTCACCGGGAACGACACCTGCACGTGCGGACTCAGGTAGGAATGCGCGGGATCTTCCCGCAGGCTGGCGGTGGGATTGGCTGGGTCGAAACCGGGCATCGAGGAGATACGCGGGAACGACACCGTGTCGCCAGCGGTGTTGACGTAGAACGGACGCAACGCCTTGGACGCGAACCGGTCGTAGCGGAGACCACCCACTACCACCACGTCGCCCAGGTCGAGGCGGTCTTCGGCGAAGACGTTCCACCGAGTCGGTTTGCCAAGCCATGCGTCGGCGAAGGCCTGGCTGGTGAGGAACTGGCTGTAGCTCGAGATATCGTAGCGGGTGAACTCACCCCCGAATTTGAGCCGGTTGTAGCGGTCGAACTGCCAGTCCAGGTTGGACTTGCCCAGCCAGCGGTTCTCCCGGTACTGGCCCTGTATAGCGGCCGGCCCACCGCTCTCTTCCCAGCGTTGCAGTAATATCTGGTCGGCGCCAAGTGAGCCGTACGGATTGGTCCTGAACTGCCGAATCGGGTTGAAGTTGTTGTCGTTGAAGGGTACCGGCGCCCGCCGGCCGCTGTCCTTGCGGATATTGGTGATCAGCTCCTCGTTGATCGGGAAGTTGTCGCCGTCGAACAGGAAGTCCATGCCGCCGATCAGGAAGCCGCCGAATTTGCTCCGGGTGTTCACCTCGCTCTCCGGGGTGAGGACGCCCCGGGTCGACCGGTCCTGCTGGTAGGAGACGTACGACTCCAGCGCCAGCGCCCGCTCGCTGGAGCGCGACAGGTTCTGGGTCCAGTTCAGCGTCAGGACGTTGCTGCCTAGTTTCCGCCCTTCCAGGTCCGTCCCGTTATACAGCGAGAAGTAGTCGAAGATGCGGGTCATGGTTTGGCTGCGGGCAGCGCCCAGGGCGATGCGGGAGCCGGTGCCGTAGGAGTAGTTGAGCTTCCCGGTGACCGAATAAAATCCCTGTCCCGATGCCGGAAGTCGCATGCCTTGACAGGCAAGGCCGTAGTTGCTCTGGATGCCCTGGACCGCGGCGGCACCCACACCGCCGGCTCGGCCGGTGGCACCGGCGTTGCCGAAGTCGTCGCAGTTGCCGCGATAAAGGGCGAAGCGCGGGATGCTTACAAAGGTCGTGTCTGCGGCCGGATCGGCCAGGGAGCTCGGCACCGCAACGACGGTGTCCACCCCGGCGGCCACCCAGACGGGCGCCTTCTCGGTGCCGAAGCCCTGGGCGTTCAAAATGCCGCCAGCGCTACGTTCACCGATCGAGCTGTGGTCGTTACCGGTTGCCTGCTGACCCTCCAGCGTTCCAGCGGCAAAGAAGGTGAGCCCGCGAACCGGCAGTGGCCCGCCGAGGCTGCCCTCTACCCGGTTATAGCCCAGGGTGCTGCCCTTGCCGAACGGCTCGTCCGACTCGTACCCCAGTGCGCCGGTGAAGCTGGTTCCCCCGGTCCGGGTTACGATGGAGACGATACCGGACTGGGCGTTGCCAAACTCGGCCGAGGACGAGCCGGTGGTGATGGAGGCCTCCTCGAACGCGTTTGTTCCCGGCGTCACTTCGCTGGGGACGAGGACGCCGGAGAGGCTGGCAGCGCTGACCGAGTAGTTGCCCCGGACACCCGCGGTGACCGGGACCCCGTCGACATAGGTGGCGTTCTCGTCCGGCCGGCCACCGCGAATCGAGAGCGTATTGCCGCTGGTGCTGGCGGCAACGCCCGGCTGAAGGGCAAGCACCTGGTTGAGGCGATCGACCGGAAGCGACTGCGTCACGGTGCCGTCGACCCGCTGCTTGGTGGTGACCTCGTCTCGCGGCACCAGCGGCTGGGTCTGGGTGACGACGGTGATCTCCTGGATCTGGACCGCCGTCTGTTCCAGCTGGATGTCGACCGTGATGGTCTGGCCGCCGAGCACTTTCACGCCGTCCACCTGAGTCGACTTGTAGCCGATGAAGGCAGCGCGGACGCTGTAGCTGCCGGCTAGCACGTTGTTGATGAAGTAGTACCCCTGGGGATTCGTAAGGGCGTTGAACGCCGTCCCTACGATGAACACCTGCGCGTTGGCAATGGGCGCGCCCGCTTGGTCACGCACCCTGCCTTCGATCTTACCAGTCGAGCCCTGGGCCA
>JBDTUV010000153.1:0-6517 GCA_040007575.1 Gemmatimonadales bacterium | reverse complement strand
GTGGATGTCGTTGCGCTCCTCGAATCCAGGCTCTAGGCTCACCGCAATTCAGGAGACATCGTGGCAGCGACACTAACCCTCGGCATCGTGAAGCCCGACGCGGTGGCAACCGGTAAGACCGGCGCTATCGTGGCGCACCTCCAGAAGGCGGGCTTTACCCTGCGGGCGGCCCGGCTGGTCCGACTCACCCGGCCCGAAGCCGAAGCATTCTATGAGGTTCACCGGGGTCGGCCGTTCTACCACGACCTGGTTGCCTTCATGACCAGCGGGCCCTGTCTGCCGATGGCGCTCGAGCGTGACGATGCCGTTGCCCAGCTGCGGAATGTCATCGGCGCCACAGATCCGGCAGAGGCGGCACCCGGCACCATCCGGAAGCTGTTCGCCGAGTCCAAGGGTAAGAACGCCATCCACGCGTCGGATAGCCCGGAGAACGCAGCCCGTGAGGTGGCGTTCTTCTTTACGGAAGCGGAGTTGGCGGGGCTGTGGGGTAAGGCGTGAGCGGGGAAGGAAAAGCGTAACGGTGAAACCCACTCGCGCCCTTGCAGTTCCCGCTCACGCTGTTCGTTTCCCGCTCACGCTCTTTCTCCCCCCGGTTCCTTGACCCAAGTCGTTGTCCCAGCTACTTTAAGCGGCTATGCTGCGAGTAGACATACGGGACCTACAGCGGGGCCCGGTACAGACGGTGGGAGAGCTTCAGCCCGACGACCCTGCGTTCAAGGGATTCGATCTGAACCTGATCGGCCCGGTAAGGGTGACGGGGCAACTTCAGGCAACGGGCCAGGGCGAGTACTTGTGGCGCGGCAGGTTCCGAGGGGCTTTGCAAACCGAGTGCCGGCGGTGCCTTACCGATGTGCGCACCGAGCTGGATATCGAGGTGCATGGCGCCATCTTCAGCACCGATCCCGAGGCGGCGGACGATCCCGATTTTTATCCCTTGCTGGAACGCGCGTCGCATATCGATATCCGGGACATCGCGCGGGAAGAGTTGGCTCTGGCGGTGCCCGTCCGCCTGTTGCTCTGCCGGGAAGACTGTGCCGGCCTCTGTCTCACCTGTGGAGCGGACCTGAACGCGGGACCTTGCGGCTGCTCCGCGCCCGCCGAACCAGTTCGAGGATCTAATGGCAGTTCCGAAGCGTCGAACCTCTAAGGCCCGGAAGCGCTCGCGCCGTGGGCACCACATCGCGGCCAGCGTCCGTCCCCAGGCGTGCCCCCGATGCGGCTCTCCCAAGCTCTCGCATCGCGTCTGCGATTCGTGTGGCTATTATCGGGGAAAGAAGCAGGTTGAGGTCGAGGACGCCTGAGGGTGATCCGCGTGGCGGTGGACGCTATGGGGGGCGACACCGCCCCGCAGGCGGAGATCGCCGGCGTGGTGCAGGCCCTCACCTCGCTGCCGGGCAAATTCACCATTCAGCTGGTGGGGCGCCCCGATGTCATCGAGGCCGAGCTCGCCAAGTACCCTGATGCCGATCGCAGCCGCATAGAGCTTCACGAGGCGGCTGAAGTCATCGGCATGGCCGAGAAACCGCTCGCCGCCGTCCGCCGGAAACCCAAATCCAGTGTCGTCATTGGTCTCGGCCTCCAGAAGGCCGGCCGCTCCGATGCGTTCGTGTCCGCCGGCAACACCGGCGCCATCCTCGCCGCATCGACCATCCTGCTCGGATTGCATGATGGGGTCGACCGGGCCGCCGTCGCTACCCTGTTTCCCACCCTGAACCAGCCGGTGCTCGTCCTCGATGGCGGCGCCAACGTCGACTGCTCCGCGCGTGAGCTGGTGAACTTTGCCTATCTCGGCAGCGTCTACATGCGGGACGTCCTGCGCCGCCCGAGCCCGACCGTCGGCCTCCTCAACGTCGGCGAGGAAGAGGAGAAGGGGAATGCCATAACGAGAGAGGCCCACGGCCACCTCAAGCGCAGCACGGGCCTCCACTACATTGGCAACATCGAGGGTCGCGACATCGTCGCCGGACACCACAAGTTCGGGATGGTGGACGTCGTGGTGTGCGATGGCTTCGTCGGCAATGTGGTTCTCAAGTTCTATGAGTCGGTGGCCCGCTTGTTCGTGGGGCTGATCAAGCAGCAGCTTCCCGAAATGCTCCAACGAGCCGAGATGAAGGAGCTGTTCCGGATCCTCGACTACTCCGAGTACGGTGGCGCTCCTCTCCTCGGCGTGAAGGGCGTGTCCATCATCTGTCATGGCGCCTCTCCCGCCAAGGCCATCAAGAACGCCGTGCGCGTGGCGGTGCAGTCGGTGGAAGCCGAGCTGAGCAAGCACATCGGCGCCGAGTTCGCCCAGCGTGAAGCCGCGGCCCAGGCATGATGCAGCGCCCCTTTGCCGAGATGGCCAGCATCGGCGTTGCCGTTCCGCCCGGGATCCTCACCAATGCCGATCTCACCCGGACGCTGGACACATCCGATCAGTGGATCGTGGAGCGAACCGGGATCCGCGAGCGCCACATCGCCCGGCCCGAGCAGTCCGTGGCCATGCTGAGCCTGGAAGCCAGCGAACAGGCTTTGGAGCGGGCCGGCCTCACCGCCAAGGATCTCGACGCCATTGTGCTGGCCACGGCCACGCCGGATCGCCTGCTTCCATCCACAGCGTGCGACCTCCAGGCCCTGCTGGGCGCGGACAACGCCGCCGCCTTCGACATCTCCGCCGCCTGTCCCGGGTTCGTGTTCGGCACCACCATCGCCGAGGGCCTGATTGCCTCGGGACAGAGCGAGACCGTGCTCGTAATCGGCGCCGAGAAGCTGTCCACCATCACCGACTTCCAGGACCGGTCCACCGCCATCCTGTTTGGTGATGGTGCCGGTGCGGCGATCGTTCGCCGTAAGACCGGCAAGAACGGCCGGGGCATCCTGTCGACCTTCCTGAAGTCGGACGGGAATCTCGCGCCACTGCTCTATCGGCCCGGCGGAGGTGCGGCCGATCCGATCAGTGAGAAAGTGGTCTGCGAGCGCTCGCATTACATGAAGATGGCCGGGCGAGAGGTATTCAAGGCGGCGGTACTCGCCATGTCGGAGGCCTGCGATGAGGCTCTCCAACGCGCCGGTGTGAGCGCCGACGAGATCGATCTGCTCATTCCACACCAGGCCAACGTCCGGATCATCGAGGCCACCGCCAAGCACGCCGGGATGTCGATGAGTAAGGTCATGGTCAACGTGGACCGCTACGGAAACACGTCCTCCGCGTCGATTCCGCTGGCCCTGGATCAGGCCATCACCGAAGGCAGGGTAAAGCCTGGCTCGCTTCTGCTGCTGGTGGCCTTTGGAGCGGGATTCACCTGGGGCAGCACCGTCATCCGGTGGTGACCGTGGTGATGTGCCCCGGCCAGGGGGCCCAAAAGGTCGGAATGGGAAAGGACCTGGCCGAGCGATTCCCGGCGGCCAGAGATACGTTCGCCGCCATCGACGAGGCCCTCGGCTCCCCCCTCTCCCGCTTGATGTGGGAAGGCCCCGAGGACGAACTGACCCTGACGCACAACGCCCAGCCCGCCATCCTGGCGCATAGTGCCGCAGTGCTCGCAGTCGTGGGTGACCGGCTCGGCTCGTCTGGTGCGGCGGCGGGTCACAGCCTGGGCGAATACAGTGCCCACGTCGCGGCGGGCACACTGAGGGCAGTGGATGCCGCACGTCTGGTGCGTCGCAGGGGCGAGCTCATGTTCGAAACCGGTCGCGCGCGGCCAGGGACCATGGCGGCGGTGCTCGGCCTCGCCACCGCTGAGGTCGTAGCTGCCTGCGACGAAGCTTCCGGACCCGATGGGCTGGCGGTCCCCGCCAACCTCAACGCGCCTGATCAAACCGTGATCTCGGGCGACCCGGTTGGTGTCAGCCGGGCAGGAGAGGGGTGCAAGGCTCGCGGGGCCAAGCGGGTCATTGCCCTGAATGTGAGCGGCGCGTTTCACTCGCCCCTCATGGCCCCGGCGGTCGACGGGCTTCGGGAGGCCCTTGCCGGGGCCACGTTCGGCAATCCCCGTTTCCCCGTCATTGCTAACGCCAGTGGTGAGGCCGTACGCACCGGCGTAGATGCCAAGCGCCTTCTGGCCGATCAGCTGACGGCGCCGGTGCGCTGGGTGGCTTGCATCCAAACCGCGGCCGAGCTCTGTCCCGCCGCCACCTTCGTCGAGATGGGACCGGGAGCAGTGCTGTCGGGCTTGCTCAAGCGGATCGTGCCGGGGACTAAAGCGATCACGTTGGGAACCGCGGATGAAGTGGAGAGGTTCCTCCAGTGAGTTGTTGTCACCCCGAGGAAGCGCAGCGACCGAGGGGACCGGAGCGAAGGTCCAGATTCGGCCCCCTCGCCTGCGCTAGCGCTTCGGCTCGGGGTGACACTCCACCGGGGCGGTGCTCGTGACAACCATTGATCTCACCGGCAAGACCGCCTTCGTCACCGGCAGCACTCGTGGAATCGGGCTCGCCATCGCCGGTACGCTCTACGGCGCCGGCGCCCAGGTCGCAGTGGTTGGCCGGGACCTGGAGCGCGCAAAATCAGTGGCTGAGGGGCTCGGGGAGCGGGCTGCAGCGGTCGCCTGCGACGTGGCGAATGCGGATCAGGTCGACGCCGCGGTGGCGGCGGCTGAGAAGGCGCTGGGACCGATCGACATTCTGGTCAACAACGCCGGCCTTACGCGCGACAACATCCTGCTCCGGCTTACCGATCAGGATTGGGATACGGTGCTCGATGCCAATCTTAAGGGTGCCTTTCACACCATGCGGGCCACCATCAAGGGCATGATGAAACGCCGGGCCGGGCGCATCATCAACATCACCAGCATCGTGGGCTTGATCGGGAACAAAGGGCAGGCAAATTATGCGGCAAGCAAGGCCGGGCTGATCGGCCTGACCAAGTCCGTCGCCAAGGAGTACGCCAGCCGAAACATTCTGGCCAACTGCATAGCGCCGGGCTTCATCGAAACCGACATGACCGATGCCTTGCCCGCTGAAGCGCGCGCCACATTATTAGAGGAGATCGCGCTGGGCCGGCTCGGCCGGCCCGAGGACGTCGCAGGGACCGTGCTCTTTCTGGCTTCCGACCTGGCGGGATACATCACCGGCCAGGTGCTGGTCGTTGACGGTGGAATGGTGATCTGAGACGGACCCGCAATCTTCAATCGAGGACGACATGAGCAACGTGGAAGAGAAGGTCAAGGATATCATTGTCGAAGAGCTCGGCGTCGAGCGTGAGAAGCTGACGAACGATGCCAGCTTCATGGAGGATCTCGGTGCCGACAGCCTCGATACCGTGGAGCTGGTCATGGCGTTCGAGAAGGAGTTCGACATAGATATCCCCGACGAAGAGGCGGAGAAGCTCCGCACCGTGGGTGATGCCATGTCGTACCTCCACGAAAAGATCGGGAAATAGGTTGACCCATCGTGTCGTCGTCACCGGCCTGGGGCTGGTGACACCAGTCGGAACCGACGTCGAATCGACCTGGCAGGGGCTGCTTGCGGGACGGTCCGGGGCGGCTCCGATCACGAAGTTCGACGCCTCGAACCAGCGGGTAAGGTTTGCCTGCGAGGTCAAAGGCTTCGATCCGCTCCAGTACATCGACCGCAAGGAGGCCCGGCGCTATGACCTCTTCGCCCAGCTGGCGCTTGCGGCCGCCCACCAGGCCATTACCCAGGCCGGCCTGGAGGGACGGTTCCCTTCGCCCGAACGGACCGGCGTGGTCATCGGCAGCGGGATCGGCGGGATGCAGACCTACGAGGACAACTGTTCGCTCTACCTGACCAAGGGGCCGGACCGGGTGTCCCCCTTCTTCGTGCCGATGTTCATACCCGACATCGCCGCCGGCCTGGTGGCCATCCGCTACGGGCTCAAGGGCCCCAACTTCGCCACCGTGTCGGCCTGCGCGTCCTCGGCGCACGCCATCGGCGAATCATTCAACATGATCCGGCGCGGCAGCGCCGATGCCATGGTCACGGGCGGAGCGGAAGGGGCCATCACCGGCCTCACCGTCGCTGCCTTCGCCAACATGAAGGCGCTCTCGTCCCGGAACGACTCACCCGAGACGGCCAGCCGACCGTTCGATAGGGACCGGGACGGCTTCGTGCTCGGCGACGGGGGGGCCGTGGTCGTGCTGGAAAGTCTGGAGCACGCCGAGCGGCGGGGGGCACAGATCCTGGGGGAGGTGCTCGGCTACGGAGCCACCGCCGATGCCTACCACATCACTTCACCAGCCGAGAATGGCGAGGGCGCGCAGCAGGCCATGCGCATCTGCCTCGAGGACGGCAAGATCGATCCCAAGGACGTAGGCTATATCAACGCCCACGGCACCTCGACTCCCCAGGGCGACATTGCAGAGACCGAGGCGGTCAAGGCGGTCTTCGGCGAGCAGGCGCGAAAGCTCGTGTTCGGGTCCACCAAGTCCATGACCGGTCACTTGCTCGGCGCGGCCGGTGCGCTTGAGTTCGCGGCGTCCCTCCTCTCCGCAACCTGCGGCGTGATCCCGCCAACGATCAACCAGTTCAACCCCGATCCCAGGTGCGACCTCGACTCGGCTCCCAACCGCAAGGTCGA
>JBDTUV010000152.1:0-6568 GCA_040007575.1 Gemmatimonadales bacterium | reverse complement strand
ATGTGCGCACCAAGGTGCACTACGACCTCGAGTACATCCGCCGCCAGTCGGTGACCGAAGACCTGCGCATCATGCTCATGACGGTACCCGTCGTCCTACTCCGGCGCGGCGGTTGGTAACGGTCACACCCCTCAAAGAGTCCCGCCTTCTTCCGTAGGTCGTGGCGCGCGAGCCACACTGAATGCCGCGGGCGGGCTCGCCCCAAGTCTCGATGGCTCAGCGCGTCTCCTCTCGGCTATGCCTCTCAACGACTTAGTAAAGCGCTCGGCGTGGCCCCCCGCGGAACGACGATTGCTGGTATGGGGACGACTTCGGCCATATCCTTGTGGATATCCCTGACGTGGTGACGAGAATCCCAACGGTGTCTTCCGCCTCCGCCGTAACCGAGGGGAGCGAGCCCACACTCTCCGTGGTCGCTCCACTGTACAACGAAGCGCAGAACGTCCGCCCATTGGTCGAGTGGATCCTTCAGGCGCTGGAGGCGTATCCCGGCACCTTTGAGATCATTCTGGTTGATGATGGCAGCCGGGATGGCACCTGGAATGAGGTGCGCGCCGCCACGACCGACCCGCGAGTCCACGGCCTTCGCCTGGGGGCAAATGTCGGGCAGACGGCCGCGATGATGGCCGGCTTCGACAACGCCCGTGGTCAAGTGATCGTGTCCCTGGACGGCGACCTCCAGAACGACCCACGGGACATCCCGGCGCTGGTTGCCAAGCTGGATGAGGGTTACGACCTGGTGTGTGGCTGGCGGCAGCACCGGCAGGACAAGCTCCTCCTCAGGAAAATCCCGTCCTGGCTGGCGAACCGTCTCATCCGCCGGCTCACCGGTGTGCCCATCACGGACAATGGCTGCTCGCTCAAGGCCTACCGGCGGGAGCTGCTGACCCGCATACCGCTGTATGCCGAGCAGCATCGGTTCATCCCAGCGCTGTCGGCAAGCGTGGGGGCCCGCATCACCGAGATGCCGGTCCGGCACCATGCTCGCCGTTTTGGCGAGAGCAAGTATGGGATCTCGCGGACGCTGAAGGTGCTGGTGGATCTGATTACCCTGAAGATGATCACGACCTTCAGGTCGAGACCCCTGCTCGGCTTCGGCCTGGCGGCGCTGCCCGCCCTGGGCGTGGGCCTCGTCTTTGCGGCCCTGTGGCTGTTCAGTCTGACCCATTTCGGGCCGGACAAGGCAGGCGCCCTGGTCTTCCCTGGCGCCGGGCTTCTCGCTGTCGGCGTGGCTTTCTATCTCGTTATGCTTGGACTCGTCGCCGAGGTCGCGCTGAGCAGCGAACGCGGGGACACGAGCGACACTCCGAATGCGTGGGAGGTTCGTTGATATGGGCGCACACCAGACTCTCCTGGAACCCATGGCCGATGCAACCGGTCCCCGTGCCGTTGCCGATTTCCGGTTCATCTCGGTAGTGGTGCCGGTGGTGGAAAGGGCCGACGACCTTGTCGCGGTCTACCAGGCGTTCGCGCGGGAGCTGGAGGCCCGCCCGCAAGAGTACGAGTTCCTCTTCGTCTTCGACGGCCGCTGTACGCCTTCGCCCGAGCTGGTATCGCTGGCACGAGAGAACGAAGGGGTTCGGATTCTGCGGTTTGCCCGGGAGTTCGGCGAGACTGCCGCGCTGCGGCTCGGCATCGAGAAGAGCCGGGGCGATCTGGTCATCACCCTGCCCGCGTACTTTCAGGTCCAGCCCGAAGGCATTCACCTGCTCCTCGAAGCCTTGTCCCAGGGTGCCGATATGGTCGTGGCCAACCGGTCACCGCGGGTCGACAGCTGGCTCAACCGAATGCAGTCCCGGGCGTTCCACAGCATCATCGGAGGCGTGTCGGAGCAGCGATTCCACGACATGGCGTGCGGCGTGCGCGCCATGCGCCGCTCGGTCGCCGAGGCGCTGCCGCTCTATGGGGACCTCCATCGCTTCATCCCTGCGCTCGCCCTGCGGGAGGGGTTCCGAGTCGATGAAGTGGCGGTCCCCCAGCACCCGGGCGACGCCAGAATGCGGGTCTACCACCCAGGGGTCTATTTGCGCCGGCTCCTCGACATAGCGGCGTTCTTCTTCCTGGCCAAATTCACCGAGAAGCCGCTTCGATTCTTCGGGTTGGTAGGGTCTCTCTTCCTGACGGTTGGAACGGTCCTCAGCCTGGTGCTCTTTATCCAGCGGGTCGAAGGCCAGGGAATCGCCAACCGGCCCGCGCTCCTGCTCGCCGTCCTGTTCCTTGCCCTGGGGGTCCAGCTCATGGGCCTCGGACTGGTCGGCGAGATCATCGTGCATCTCCGAGCGCCGCACCGACGCGCGTACCGGGTGCGTGAACGAGTTTAGCGTCGCCGGCCTTGCGTGACTGTGTCTTTTCGGGAGATGGTTCAATTGGGGGGACCCCCGACATCACTCTCACGAGCATGCGACGAGATATCCCTCGGCTCGCCGACACGACCTTTGATCTCCTCATCGTCGGGGCCGGCATCTACGGCGCCTGCGCGGCTTGGGATGCATCCCTCCGTGGGCTGTCAGTCGCGGTGGTGGACCAGAACGATTTTGGAGCGGCTACTTCGGCCAACAGTCTGAGGATCGTTCACGGCGGGCTCCGCTACCTCGCGCGGGGCGAGTTCGCCCGAATGCGGGAGTCGATTCGGGAGCGCTCTACTCTCCTTCGGATCGCCCCCGGCCTGGTTGAGCCGCTTTCGGTGCTGGTCCCTACCTATGGCGCCGGCCTCCGGGGGCAGGCCGCTCACGCCGCCGCTCTGGCCCTCAACGACCTGGTATCGTGGGACCGTAACCAGTACCTCCAGCGGGATCGGTACATCCCCCGCGGACGGGTGGTTTCACGAGATGAGTGTCTGCGGCTGTTCCCCTCGTTCGAGGCCGCAGGGTTGTCCGGGGGGGCCATCTGGCACGATGCCCAGCTGGGCCACCCGGAGCGACTCACCCTGAGCTTCGTGAAAGCGGGTGCCGCGAGTGGTGCCACCGCAGCCAACTATCTGCGGGTGAAGCGCATCTTGACCGACCGGGGGGTCGTGCAGGGCGCCCAGGCGGTCGATTGCGTGAGCGGGACAGAGCTCGACATCCGAGCCCGGGCGGTGCTGGTTGCGGCCGGCCCTTGGACTCGTGACTTGGTCGCGACCGGAACGGGTGCAGCAGCGCTCGATGTGCCGCGGCGGGCGTTGGCCCTGAACGTAGTGATAGGCCGCCGGCTGGCGGATGTGGCGTTCGGCGTGCAAGCTCGGAGTGGACGCGGCGAGGATCCGGTCTGTGGGGGACACCGGTTCCTCTTCGGCTCTCCGCACGGCAAGGCGACTCTTCTGGGGACCTGGTATACCCCGGACCCAGGTGACCCCAGAGTGGCGCGTGATCGCGGGGTAGCGGCCCTGCTGCGAGAATTCAACGACGCCTGTCCCGGGCTCGATCTCTCCCTCGGAGACGTCGTGCGCTGCCAGTGGGGATGGCTCCCGCTGAAAGGCGGAAATGAGCCAGGCAGGCATGATGCACTGGCCGAACGGCCTCGAATAGCGGATCATGGTCCCGAGGGTGCCCGGCACCTTCTATCGGTCGAAGGCGTGAAATACACGACTGCCAGGCTCGTGGCCGAGCAGGCGGTCGATCGGGTGTTTGCTGCCCTGGGCCGAACCAGCCCGGGCTGCCGCACGGCCGAGGTGCGTCTCCCGGGTGCGGAGGAGCGACCTGCGGTGGAGCCAGGGGCAATGCCAGCCAGAGGAGAGATCGTGCGGGTTGTGCAGGAAGAAATGGCAGTTACGCTGACGGACATCGTATTCCGCCGCACTACGCTGGGGGCCGTTCCGGGCCCCTATCGAACGGCGGTCGAGGCTGTCGCCCGTATGGCAGCCTCCGAGCTCGGGTGGGACAGCCACCGTGAAGAGGCCGAGGTCGACACGGTGATGCGGGACGCCGCCGTCGCCGGGCCAGCCATGGAGCCGGTCGGGTGAGGATTCTCCTGCTGGCGCCGCACCCATTCTTCCAGGCCCGCGGCACTCCGCTGGCGGTGAAAACCGTCCTCGAGTTCCTCAGCGGCCGGGGTCACCACGTCGATGTACTGACGTTCCATGAGGGTGAGAACGTCGAAATCGCCAACTGCCGCATCTACCGGATCGGCCGTTTGCCCTGGATACGGAACATTCGCCCCGGCTTCTCGGTGAAGAAGGTGGTCTCTGACCTCTTCATGTTCGCAAAGTGCCTGCGGATGGTACGGAAGCAGCATTATGATCTGATTCACGCGGTCGAGGAATCCGCCTTCATCGCGGCCGCGATGCAGAGCCTCACCGGCGTTCCTTATGTCTACGACATGGATTCCTCGCTCGCCGAGCAGATGGTGGATGCGTATCCCGGCCTGCATTTCGCGTTTCCGGCGCTGCGGCGCTGCGAGGCTCTCGCGGTGCGTCGGAGTCTCGGGGTCCTTACGGTCTGCGCTGCGTTGGAAGACGTGGCTCACGGTCATGCACCCGATAAGCCGGTGGGCCGGGTAGAGGACACGACCCTGCTGGCGCCGGGGCCGTACTCGGGCAACGGCCAGGGCGCCGACACGCCGCTGCCTGTCGGTGTGGGCAGTCAAAGCCTGGTCGCGATGTACGTCGGTAACCTGGAGCGGTACCAGGGCATCGGCCTGTTGCTCGATGGCTTCCGCCACACGGTTGCTCGGGTCCCCAACGCCCATCTGGTGATCGTCGGTGGCATGGACCAGGACATCGAGCGGTACCGCCGCCGAGCCGAGCAGCTGGGCATTGTCGCCCACGTGCACTTTCTCGGGCCCAGGCCGGTCACCTCGCTGGATGGTCTCCTCCGGCGGGCGGATGTGCTCGTTTCACCGCGCCTCAAGGGCCTCAATACCCCCATGAAGATCTACTCCTACTTGGACTCCGGCACTGCCGTGCTGGCTACACGGCTTCGCAGCCATACCCAGGTTCTCGACGATCGCACGGCGTACCTTGTGGCACCGGAGCCCAAGGCTCTGGGAGATGGGTTGGCCCACCTGCTCAGCGATCCGGCACTGCGTGCTCGCCTGGCCAGTCAGGCCAAGGCCTATGTGCAGCAGGAGTTCACTCCCGCGGCGGCGCACCGCAAGCTGACTTTGTTCTACACCATGATGGAATCGAAGGCCACCGGGCCGAGAGCGTGAGAAGTTTGTGGCACTCGCCCACGCTCCGAAGTGTGGTCATCTACGGAGCGTCGGGGCTCGGATTTGCCGGAGCAAACCTGATCCTCGCCCGCGTGCTTCCCACCGCAGAGTATGCGCTCTTTACCCTGGTCATCGCGCTGGTGAATCTCAGCTTCGCCCTGGCGCCGGGCGTAGTCGATGGGATGGTCAACCGGCGACACCTCGAGGCCGGCCCCCGCGTGCTCAAGCGCACCCTCGCCGCGGGACTCGTCACCGCTCTCATTTTCCTGATCGTAGCCGGATCCGTGTACCACCTCAGCCTGCCGTTGCTGAGCGTCGTTTTCGCCGCGACCGTAGGCGGCGGCGCGATGGCTGTGGCCGGCGCCCAGTTCCAAAGCGAGCAGCGGTTCGGTATTTCGCTGGCTCTTACACAGAGTCCCAACCTGACGCTCATGGTGGCCGCCCTGGTGGTAGTCGTCACCGGCATCAAGGATGCGCAGCTCCCGCTCGCCATCTCGGCCCTGGGATTCGTGCTCGCCGGAGTGATCGGCTGGTGGATGCTGTTCCGCGAGCGATCGGACAAGCCTCATCGTGAGAACTGGTTTCCCTGGGGCGAGGCCCTCTCATACGCCGGCTTGAACGCCACGGGGCTGGTCCTGGTCCAGATGGACCGGCTGATCATTCCTCAGGTGCTTCCCCTCCATGACCTCGCCACCTACGGTGTGCTGGCGGCGATCGCGGGCTCGCTGTTCCGCGTGCTACAGATGGGCGCCGCCTATACGCTCATCCCCCGGCTTCGCGCCGCGCCCAGCGTCATGGAGCGCCGCCGGCTGATTGCGCACGAAGCCAAGCTGGTAAGTGCCATCGTCGTGGCCGGCTCCGTGGTGATCTGGTTCGTGACCCCACTGATCGAGCGCCATTTCCTCGCCGGCAAGTATCACCTCAGCGGCTCACTCCTCGTCGCCGCTCTCTTCAGCGGGGTGGCAAAAGTGATGAACGCGTTCACCAAGTCCACCGTCACGGCGCTGGCAACGGCCCGAGAGCTGTCGATCGTCAACGTGTTTGGCTGGATCTCGGTGGCCGTGGCCGTTGTCGCGGCCGTCGTCGGAGCCCGCTGGGGCCTGACCGGCGTGATCTATGGCGTCGGTCTCGGGTGGCTCATGCGGGCGCTCACGGCGCTGTATCTCACCCTCCGCCATCTCGAGCTGCCGGATTCCATCCCGGTCACGGCGCGGTGACCGCACCAAAGACGAGCCCACCGGAAGCCGCATGGGCACTGGCTCTTTTTAACCGATCGGTCCTGAAGCAGGCCAAGTTCCGCCAGATCCTCCCCCGGCTTGATGATCCCGTGGGTAAGCGCGGGCTCGATATCGGTGCGGATAACGGAGTGATCAGCTATCTCCTGCGCAGGCTGATCGGCTCGATACCGCCAACATTGAACACCTCGCCATTGCACGCGTCG
>JBDTUV010000151.1:0-6613 GCA_040007575.1 Gemmatimonadales bacterium | reverse complement strand
GCCCGGGCATCGGGCGGCGCGGTCTCGGTGTCCAGGGGCGGAATACGGGGCATGCTGGAAGGCTCCGTGCTTAGGGGCGATCCGGCAATCTAGATCGGGAAAGCGTTGTGTGTCAGAGGAGGCGCCGGGATGTCACGCGGCGGGCCAGGTACCACCTGCCGCGCGGAGTCGACAGGTCGTCGTATACCACCCCGCCTGCCCCGGCGCTCGCGTGGATGATGCGGTTGTCCCCGACGTAGATAGCCACGTGGTCCACCCCCCGGCCCTTGCTGGAGAACAGCAACAGGTCGCCGGGCCTGAGCGCAGCGGCCCCTCCGGGCACCGCTCGGCCGGCGGTCGCCTGTAGACGGGAAGTGCGGGGCAGGCGGACACCATGCAGTCCGAACACGTACTGGACGAATCCGGAGCAATCAAAGCCAACGCCAGGCTTCGCCCCTCCGTAGACGTAGCGCTCCCCGAGATAGCGGTCTCCCGTGGCGAGCAGGCGGGCGGCGTTTGCGCCGGCAGTAGTCCGCGGCAGCCGGACATTCTCTGAGGGGAGCGAACGGGACGCCGGAGCTCGGCGGGAGGTTCGCGATCCGACGCGAACGGCGACGCCATGCTCACTGACAGTGGCGACTAGTGCGATTGGACTCAGAATGACCTGCGCAGACAGCACGCTCGGCAGCCCCGCCAGGAGCGGCAGAGCACAAGCGATAAACCTCATGTGACCTCACTCACTGATGACCGAGGCACCCAATGCAGGAGGTATGCCAAGATCCTCCAGCACCAGACCAGCCTCGGTGATGAAGAGATGCCCTTGAGCGCGGTACCCACCCCTTTGCTCGGCGTGGGTCAGCACCAGTCGGGCCTTGGCCCGGGTCATCCCAACGTAGAGCAGCCGGCGGGCCTCCTGGATTTCGTCGTTCCGATCCTCCTGGATGGCCTTCCAACCAGGGAGCACCTGGTTCTCGACCCCCACGATATACACTCGGGAGAATTCCAGGCCCTTGGTCGAGTGCAGGGTCAGCAGATTCAGACGGTTGGGATCGGTCTCAGCCCCTTCGCTGCTCGAGAGCGCCACCCGGCACAACATGTTGTCGATGTGCTCCGCGACAGTTTGCCCAGCACTCGCCTGTATCAGCACTCGGAGCCGCTCGACCGAATCCGGATAGCGCTCGTTCACCGGCCGATCGGCGCGCAAGCGCTCCATCAGAGCGCGTCCACCCAGCCGCTCGATCACCTCTTCCAGGCCGAGCGCTCCCGCTGCCCCGGCGGCCAGCTCGGCGGCATAGATGTCGAGGCAGTCGCTATAGCGGCCCAGGGTGAACGGCCGGGTAATCTCGTGGAACAGGGTCTCCTCTTTGGAAGGGGAGGATTGCTGATCGAGGGCCAGGGCCAGGCCGAGCTGATCCAGCACGTGGACCAGGGCGACGGTCCGGGCGCGACGTAACCTCTGCTCATTGAGCCGGGGCACTACCCCGGCAAGCGCGAGGGCATCGTCGAGCGCATGATGCTCTCTTCCAACCTCGACATTGAACTTCTGGGCGAGAAACTTGAGCTTGACGCTGCCGTCGACCACCGCGCGTGCAAGTGGGAGTGTGTCGTAAAAAACCAGGTCGTCGAACCCCTCGAGGCCACCGCAGGCACGCCGCAGGACTGGAACGTCGAATTCCTGCCCATTGTGAGCGACGACGAGGTCGGTTCCGACGAACTCGCGAAAGCGCTGCCACACTTCAGACATCGGAGGCGCACCGATCAGGTCCCCATCGGTGTAGCCGTGTACCTCCGTGGCCTGCGCCGAGATGTTGCGGCTGCACGATACCAGGGAATGGAACCGATCTACCACCACATTGTCCCGAACGCGTACAGCGGCAATGTCGACGATCTGGGACGAGTTGAAGTCGAAGTCGCTGGTCTCGATGTCGAAGGCGACGAAGTCGTCGAAGTCGGCCTGCAGGGTGCGGGTATGAAGCAGTTGAAGCGCCTTGAACAGCCGGAGTGGCAATCCTCCGTCAGGACCTCCGCCTGGTCGAAGTACCACATCAGCAGCGGCGGGGACCTCATCCGGGCTGAGTCGGTGGGCGTTCGCCAGCCCGGCTCCTCGAAGCATGGCCACCAGCGGGATTTCTATGCCGCCGCTCGGCTCGACCCAGACTCGGCCTCCGGAAGTAACGCACTGGGACAAGCGCTTTGTCAGTGCAGCAGCACCCGGGTAGAGCGACGGCTCCCTCAGGTCATGATGGTACTCCTCCAGGGGATTGCGTCCCGCTCCGATGGGTCGCGCGAGCAGCTCATCGACCAGGCCGGGTAGCGACTGGTGGGACCGGCCCATCCCCCTCAGGTTCTCCAGGTGATAGATCAAACGCCACACCCGCCTACGATCGGCGTCTCCTTTGGGGCGTTGACTGGCAAACACCCGCAGATTGGCCAGGAAGTCACGCTCCCGGGATGAAGCCTTTCGAACCTCCTGACGCAAGGCGGCATTGAGGGCAAGCTCAGCCAACGCACCGAGTAGAATCGGGTCGTCCGGAGAGCGGATGACCCGCAAGGATGCGATAACCCAGCCGACCACCTTGTCGTCCGCCAGGGCCTGGCCCCGGGCCATTCGGCACGGAATGTCCGCGCGAATCAGTCGCTTCTCGAGATCTCGGCCCATCGCGCGGTAGCGGTAGAGGATGGCATAATCCCCCCAGCCCGTCTGAGCTGTGGCTCGATCGCCCACAATGTCCCTGATAAGCCAATCGGCCTCGGCCTCCTCGTTATCGAACCCGCAGGCCACGACGTCGAAGGGCGACTTCAGAGTGGTGTCGATCTGTTTTTCGAAGAGCACGGGGTTGCAGGCGATCAGGCACCGGGCGGACTCCAGAATCTGAATCGAGCATCTGCGGTTTTCATCGAGGACGATCGGTTGGCCCAGATTGAAGTCCTCGCGGAATCGGCCCATGATGCCGGGATCGGCGCCGGTCCAGGAAAAGATGGATTGCTCGTCGTCTCCTACGCCGAAGAGGCAACGATGCTTATCGGCCAGCCGGCGGACGATGCCGTACTGTGTCGGGCTCAGATCCTGGAACTCATCCACAAGTACATAGTCCCAGCGGGAGCGCAGCTCCGCGGCCGCGCTCTCGTCGGTGCGGAGAAGTTTCTCCGTCAGGGTGATGAGATCATCGAAGTCAGCCAGATTTCGTGACCGCAATGCCTCCTGGTACTGCCCGAAGACGGCCAGCCCCCGCTCGCCCAATGGCTTGCCCTGCAACCGATAGCGGCTGAAGTGCGCTAGAGCCTGGGAGCATCGCTTGGCGGGAATCCGGAGACGTCGAAGTACCTGCTCCTGATACTCGGGGTCCGCAACCCCGAAGCCGGGACGGAGGCCACACCGTTCGGCATAATCCCGGAGAATCATGAGGCAGATCGAGTGCAGCGTGCCGCGGGTGACCTCTGCGGCGGTGATGCCGCGGGTGTCGTGCAGGCGGGTGGCAATCTCCTCGGCGGCCTTGTTGGTAAAGGTGACCGCGAGGATCCGGCGTGGGGCGAAATCCAGTTTCTCGATGAGGTGCTGGATCCGATGGATCAGGCAGAAGGTCTTCCCTGCCCCGGGGCCGGCGATGACCAGCACGGGGGCGAGCGGCGCCTCGATGGCCCGCCGCTGTTGCCGCGTCGGCTCGTCCCTCATCGGCGATCCTGACCCAGGACGCGAGATCGGACCCACTGTACCAACCTGTCGACGAGCTCGTCGAGTACATCCGCCGGCATGCACCCGGAGCGCTTGGGGACGCTGAAGGAGTGGTCGGCTCCCTCCACCGGGTGTAGTGTGGCCCGGCTCCCTAACCGTTGGCACACGCCGGTGATCAGTTCGGTTTGGGCAAACTGGTCACGGGTCCCCTGCAGGAAGAGCATGGGCAGCTCTACCCGGGCGAGGTGATCGGCGCGACGGGTGCCGGGCCGGCCCGGAGGGTGAAGCGGAAAACCCAGGAAGGCCAGACCCCGGACTCCGGCCAACGAGCTCGCAGCCGCCCCAGATGTCATCCGCCCCCCGAACGACTTGCCGCCGGCGATCAGTGGAAGGTCGGGCGCCTCCGCCGCGGCCCGGTTTACCGCCGCGCGCACGGTCGCCTCGGCCACGGCTGGAGTATCGGGACGGCGGCTGCCCGCCTCCATATAGGGAAACTGGTATCGCAAGGTTGCCACGCCGCGGGTGGCGAGTGCTGCCGAGATAGACTGAAGAAAGCTGTGTCGCATGCCGGCGCCGGCGCCGTGCGCGACGACGTAGAGCAGCCAGGCGTCAGGTGGGCGCTCGAGGATCGCCGAGACACGGCCGAGATCACCCAAGTCCAGGATAAGGTCTGCTGACGCTTGGCTCGCACGATTCGCCATGCCCTACCCTCGCCGTCCTAGCCGTTCGATTGCGGTCGTCAGGTCAGGACTGATAGTAATGACCTCGCGCAACGGGTCGCCCTTGAGCTTCTTCATGCGAGCCGCCGCGTTCTTGATCGTGAAGGTCCGGATATCCAGCTTGGAGTTTACTTCGTTCCAGCGGAGCGGCATTGAAACCGGCGCGCCGGGCAGCGGCCGAACGCTGAACGGCGCCACCAGCAGCCGCCCGGCTCCATTCTGCAAGTAGTCGATATACACCTTTCCCCCTCGGCGAGAGACCTTCCGCGTGAGGGTCGTGATGTCGGGTAAATCCGCCACGATCACGTGAGCGAGGAGCTCACCCAGGCCACGCGCCTCCTCATAGCGGCACTGACCGCCGAGCGGGATCAGCACGTGGAGGCCGGACGAGCCGCTGGTCTTCACGAAGTTCGGCAGCCCGATCTCTTCGCAGAGCGCGTGGGTCGTCTGGGCAACCCGGACCACATCGCTGAAGGGTGCATCCTTGGGGTCCAGGTCCAGCACACACCAGTCGGGAAGGTCGAGACTGGAGGTCCTGCTGGCCCACACATGCAGAGGGATGGTCCCGAGGTTGGCCAGGTAGAGCAGCCCGGGCTCGTCCTCACAGATGAAATAGTCGATGTCTCGCTGGGCCTGCTCGCTCCACATTCGCTCCGTCCGGATCCAGTCGGGCACAAACCCGGGCGCATCCTTTTGAAAGAATGACTTTCCGTTAACCCCATCAGGATATCGCGTCAGGACCACCGGCCGGTCGGCCAGATACGGGAGAATCCAGGGGCCGATGGAGCGGTAGTAGTCGATCAGGTCGCCCTTGGTGTAGCCCTCGTCCGGCCAGAACACCTTCTGAAGATTGGTGAACTGAATGTCGGGCAGCGGGGCAGCAGGGCGGCGGGGCAGTCGCTTCGATGGACTAGTATCCCCCAATGCATCCGGTGCCGAGCCGTCGAGGACGCCTTCGCTAGGATTCTCGTCCGGTCCTGCCCCACTGCCCCGCTGCCCCGCTGCCCGCACGCACTCCTCCGGCTTCTTGTCGTCCCTGAACCGCAGGAATACCGGCTGCCGCAGAAGGCGCTCTTCCGTCCACTCGGTAAACTCCACCTCGCAGACCAACCGCGGTTCCGTCCAGGTAGTCCCCTTCTCCTTCGGGATCGGTCCGCCGCAGGGAGGGCTGTCACGGCGGCCGGCATCCAGGGTCGCCTGCACCTCGGCCAGCTGCTTGTCGCTGAAGCCGCTTCCGGCCCGTCCGGAATAGACGAGAGCACCGTCCACATACTGCGCGAGCTGCAATGCTCCGAATCCCGTCCGCGAACCTCGGGGCGCGGTATAACCCACCACTACGAAGTCATCTGATTTGCGAGTACGGATCTTCAGCCATGCCGCCGAGCGGGCCGCCCGATAAGGCGAGTCCGCTCGCTTCGCGATGATTCCTTCGAGGCCGAGGGCCTGCACCTGCTGGTAGAGCACCTCACCTTCGCCTTCGAAATGATCGAGAAAGCGAATGGCACCGGCCGGGGGCAGGATCTTCTGCAGCAACCGCTTCCGTACTGAGAGCGGCAGCGGACGCACATCGAAGCCTTCGGCAGCCAGGAGATCAAAAGCAAAGAAGGTGACAGGGTTCTCGACTGCTGCTTGCCGGATGTCGAGCCCCCGAGTGAGTTTCGCGCGCTGCTGCAGCCGCTGAAAGCTGGGGCGGCCGCTCTCGTCCAAGGCTACAACCTCCCCATCCAGTACCAGGCCACTCACCGGAAGCGCGGCCACGGCGCGACTCACCTCCGGAAAGCTGGCCGACAGGTCATTTGCGTTACGAGAGAAGAGGCGGGCAACCCCGCTGCTGCGGGAGGCCAGCAGCCGGTAACCATCGAGCTTCAGCTCGAAGAGCCAGGCGGGATCGGAAAAGGGCCGGTCCCTGGTTTCGGCCAGCATGAGCGGACTGGTATCGGCCTGCACTTCGCGGGTGGGGGCTCCCAGGCGCGTGAGGTCGGCCCGAAGGCTGTCGGCAGGAGTGAGCCCCGCCTTCAGATCCTCGACCGTGAGCCCCGACAAAACCGACTGTTCGGGCGGAAGCGGCGCGGATGACGAAGCGTAAGCGTCGCGCTCCTTGATGAAGAGCCACTCCTTGTCGCCCTTCTTCAGCTTGACCAGGGTCCAGATCCCGTGGAGCTTGTGGCCTCGGAGCTCGAACAGCAGCTTGCCGTTGGCCAGGCCCGCAACTGGATCCTCTACCGGCACCCACCGGCCCCTG
>JBDTUV010000150.1:0-6620 GCA_040007575.1 Gemmatimonadales bacterium | reverse complement strand
TGCGCAGGCGGTTGCCGTGATCAGCCACGTTCCGGGCGGCATCGGCGTGTTCGAGGCGGGTCTCCTGTCACTGCTGCTGTCGAACGGCGCGCACGTCGGTACGGCGCAGCTCGCCGCGGCGATGGTCATGTTTCGCGTGTTCTACTACCTCGCGCCGCTCCGGGACCAGCGTCGCCTGATAGGGCCGCAGCCGACAGGCCAGCGCGACGACGTCGGCACTGGTGGCGAGCTCGAGGTTGAGGACCTGGACGGCGGCCATGAGTCGTTCCGCGTCGTTGTCCTGGATGTGCCGCCGGTCTTCCCGCAGGTGGGCGGTAATGCCCTGGGCACCCCCCTTCTCGCACAGCAGCGCGGCCTCGACCGGGTCGGGCTCATCGGTGCGGCGAGCCTGGCGTACGGTGGCTACGTGGTCGACGTTGATATAGAGCCGTGTGGGAGTCATTGCTCGCTGCTCCGCTGCTGGTTAACTTCGCAAGCTAACACTAGCTCAGCGAGAGACTTGTGATTAAGCAACGGTGGCTCGGATCGATGCTTCTCCTCGCGGGGTGCGGCGGCGCCAGCGCCCCCCCGGCACAACCCGCCAATTCCGCCAGTGGTGCGGTGCGGAGTTTCATGCAGGCGGTAGCCGATAGCAACGTCGTTAAGATGGCGAACCTTTGGGGCACCGCCAGCGGGCCGGCGGCCAAGACCAATCAGCCTCCCGATTGGCAGCGCCGGGTCGCGATCATGCAAGCCTACCTGCGCAACGACTCGTTTCGGATCACGGCCGACCAACCGGAAACAGATGTGAACCGCCGGGCGCTCCAGGTCGAGATCAAGCGCCAGTCCTGCACTTGGTCGGTACCATTCACGACGATCAAGATCCGCGACGGTTCCTGGATCGTCACCCAGGTCGATCTGGCGGCCGCAGGGAACCCGTCGCGCCCATGTCAGGAAGGCGCCGCGAGGGACAGCGCGCCTCAGGGTTAATCCGGGAACCTTCCTCGCCCGGCGCTGTTATCTTCTAATTAGCTAGTCGGTCAACTCGAGCAGGATTCCAGCCGTTGCCTTCGGGTGCACGAAGGCGATCCTGCGGCCCGCCGCCCCGACACGTGGCACCTCGTCTACCAGACGGTATCCGGCTGCCCGGCATGCTTCGAGTGCCGCGTCGAGATCGGCAACCCGGTAGCAGATGTGGTGAATGCCCGGGCCCCGCTTGGCCAGGAATTTCCCAATGGGGCTGTCGGGGTGGAGCGGGGTGAGCAGCTCCACTTCCGAGTCTCCCAGTGGAAGGGCCACGATGGTGGCGCCATCGACTGTTTCAGGCGGATGCGGCACGATGCCAAGGACGTCCTTGTAAAAAGCCAGCGCCGCTTCCAGGTCGACGACGGCGATTCCGACATGCGCGATGCGGGGGAGATCGGCCACTGGTCCCTCCCAATAGGTTAAGCGGTCGCCGCCAGGCCGTGGCGACCGTCCGACATAAACACAACAGGAGAATAACCAAAATGGGGGCGACGAATACCTTGACCGTGCACGTGAGTGACGCCTCGTTCGCCGCGGAAATCGAGCAAGCGAACGGACTGGTACTCGTGGATTTCTGGGCGTCGTGGTGCGGGCCATGCCAGGTCGTGGCACCCATCCTCGACCAGCTCGCCGGCGAGTACATCGGGAAGGCCAAGGTGACCAAGGTCGATGTGGATGCTAACCAGCGGACCGCCATGCGGTTCAACGTCCGCTCGATACCCAGCATCCTCTTCTTTAAGAACGGCCAGCACGTGGACACCGTCATCGGTGCGGTGCCGAAGGCCACGCTGGAAGGCAAGATCAAGCAGCATTTGAGCTAGGACGGAGAAGGCGGGAAGGACGGGAATGGCGGGAAGGGACAACAACTCTCTTCCCGCCTTTTTTATAGTTCCCGTCTTTCCCGACCTTCCCGCTAATATTCACCATGCCTACGCCCGGCACCCTCTACGTCGTCGCCACCCCGCTCGGCAACCTGGGCGACCTCTCGATCCGCGCCGCCGAGGTACTGGCGAAGGTGTCCGTGGTCGCCGCCGAGGATACCCGCCGTACCCGGGGGCTACTCAGCCACCTCGGGGCCCGGCCCAGTCTCCTGAGCTTTCACGCCCATTCGGGCGAGAACCGGCTCGACGGCCTCCTCGATATGCTCCGCTCGGGCCGCGACATTGCCTTGGTCTCGGATGCGGGGACCCCCACCGTAAGCGATCCTGGGACTGATCTCGTAGCCCAGGCCCGTGACGCCGGAATCCCAGTTGTTCCAATTCCTGGGCCTTCCGCCGTGGCAACGGCGCTGTCAGCCGCCGGCCTTCCTGGCGACCGTTACCTCTTCCTTGGGTTTGTCCCCCGAAAGGGCAAAGAGCGCTCCCGGCTGCTCAGCCGCGCCGCCGCGGAGGAGTGGAGCGTCGTCCTCTTCGAGGCGCCACCGAGACTGCTCGCGTTGCTGGAAGATCTCGTTCCCCTGGCAGGCGCCGGCCGGATGGCCGTGGTCTGCCGCGAGCTGACCAAGATGCACGAGGAGATCCGCGCCGGAACCCTGGGCGAGCTCGCCGACTATTATTCGGCGGTGCCCCCGCGGGGAGAGCTGACGATCGTGCTTCAAGGAACCGGTGAGCCGCCCACTGAGCCGGACCGAACCGAAGACGCCATCGAACGGGCCACCTCGCTGCTGGCCGAGGGCATGAGCCGGCGGGAGGTGGTCCAACGGCTCACCCAATCCCTCGGCCTTCCCAGAAACGAAGCTTACAAGCTGGTGATGGAGTTACCGTGATTCCACGGATGCTCTTGGCCCTCGGCGTCACCGTGAGCGCGCCGGTGGTACCGATCGATCCCGGTGCGGTCATGACCATCGGACGTCTGCACTACGATGGTGGCGGTGACTGGTACGCCAATCCCTCGAGCCTTCCAAACCTGCTCTCCGCCATCAAGAGCCGCACCACGCTTCGTGTCGCCATGGAGGAGAAGGTCGTCACCCTGAGTGACGACGACCTCTGGGATGTCCCATACCTGTATATGACCGGCCACGGCAACGTCCACTGGAGCGATCGGGACCTCGCCACCTTGCGTCGCTATCTCCAGCAGGGCGGCTTCCTCCACGCCGACGACAATTACGGGATGGACGCCTCAATCCGGCGCGAGCTGGCGCGGCTCTTTCCCGATCACCCGCTGGTGGAAGTTCCGCTCGGCCATCCGGTCTATCATCTGGTCTACGACTTTCCCAAGGGAATGCCCAAGATCCACGTGCACGACGGCAAACCTGCGCAAGGATTCGGCATCTTCCTCGACGGCCGACTCGTAGTTTACTACTCGTATCAGTCCGACCTCGGCGATGGGTGGGAAGATCCCCAGGTGCACCATGACACCCCCGAAAAACGTGAAGCAGCGCTCCGGATGGGCGTGAACCTCTTTGCTTACGCCGTAGGATACGGCGGGTGACCGCACCGGCCACGCAGGGCGCGCTCCAGAGGCTGGGCCGGCCACTCAGGAGTCGCAACGGGGCCGGGTGGGCCGCGTTGGGGCTGGGCGCGGTGGCCGCTCTGCTTGGGGCGTGGGCCTGGAGCGTGCGGCTCGGCTGGTTCAGCGCACCCTATTGGGTGCTGCTTGCCTGGAGCATGGCTCTACTCGGACTCGCGGCCATCACCTATGTGGCGTGGGGAACCCAGACCCGCCTTTCTACTGCCGGACTGGCGCGAAGGCTGGAGGAGCTCGGCGCCTGGCGTCACGGGACGCTGACGGCGCTGCTCGATACGGCAGCGCCCGGCACCAGCGGCCAGCTGCTCGATCTGGCTGACCGCACCCAGGCGGAAGATGTGGCCCGGCGCGGTGCGGGCGCAGTCGAGCCCATCGCCCGGCCAGTACGGATGATCTCGGTTGCTGGTCTGGCTTGTCTTGTCATCGGGGCGGTGGCGTTTACGTCCGCTGGGCCGCTGACCGGTCCGGCCGCGGCGCTGTGGCATCCGCACCGTGCCTGGGAAGCCACCGTCGCTCCGGTCCGTTTGCGCGCGGCCGAGAGCCTCGTGGACCGCGGCCAGCCGGTAGACCTGCACCTCGAGGCGATGGGCCGGAAAGCCGCCACCCTCTGGCTCCGGGCGCCAGGCGAGGCCTGGAAGGCGCGGGGTGTGCGCCTCGACTCCCTCGGACGTGCCACGATCGCCACTGCGCCGCTGCAGAGCGACTTGTTCGCCCGTCTAACCAGCGGCGGACGCTCTTCCGACACGGTGATCGTGCGGGTCCGGCTGCCGGTGTTTCTGGGTACCCTCAACGTGATCGCAGGGTACCCGTCCTACCTGGGGCTGGAGAACGAGCCGGTCCCAACCGGGGGCGACACACTCATTCTCCCTGCCGGCACTCGGCTCGAGACCCAGGGGGAGGCAACCGCGCACCTCGCGAGCGCTGCCTGGCAGTTTGGCGAAAAAATCGAATCGCTGGAGGTGACGGCGACCCGCTTTGCCGGGACGTTCGTTCCCCGTAGCTCAGGCGAGTACCGCCTGGCTCTGGTGACCGCTACCGGCGCGCCGCTCGCGGGAGACTCGGTCCGGCTGCCCATCCGGTTGGTGCCGGATAGCGCCCCCGCGGTGGAAATCCCGGTGCCCGGCGCCGATACGCTGGCTCCGCTGAGCCTAAAGGTGCCACTGATCATCGACGCGCGGGATGATCACAGCGTCACGGCCGTCACTCTGGCCAGCCGCCGGATCAGCCGCCTGGGGCTGACCGACTCGGCGCGGACTGAGAGCGTGCCGGTGCCCGCCGAACGGCCGGACCGCGCCATTCTCACATTTACACTCGATCTCAACCGGCGCGGCCTCCTTCCCGGCGACACCGTGCGCTACTTCGCGACAGCCAGGGACAACACGCCGCGGGGCCAGATTGGACGCTCCCGGGAGTTCGTTCTTCGCCTGCCCACAATGAGCGAGGTCCGAGCCGCCCAGCGTCAGGCCACCGAGAGCGTGGCCAGCCAGCTCGATTCGATCACCAATGCCAGCAGGCTGGTGGAGCGGCAGACCGACGATCTGGCCCGAGAGCGCGCCCGTCCTACCGGAGGGACGGGTGCCAACGACAGCGAGGCGCTCTCGTACGAAGAGGCGCAGCGGGCCCAGGGTCTCGCCAAGGCTCAGGAGGAGCTCATCCGGAAGGCCGAGTCGCTCGAGAAATCGCTGGAGGCACTGCGACGCAGCGCCGAGGCGGCGGGAGTGAGTGACACGGCGTGGCAGCGGCAGCTGTCCGAGATTCGGGACCAGCTGGAGCGCGCGCTCTCACCCGAGCTGCGGGAGAAGCTCGCCAGCCTTCAACAGGCGCTCAAAGATCTCGATGCGGAACGCGCCAAGGATGCCCTGCAGCAGCTGGCGGAGTCGCAGAAGCAGCTTCGAGAAGCGCTGGAGCGGAGCCGCGAGCTCTTCCGCCGTGCCGCTCTCGAGGGTGATCTGGCAAACCTGCGTCAAGAGTCGAAGGAGCTGGCGCGGGAACAACAGCAATGGAACAAGCAGGTCGGCTCGGCCGACAGCGCGCGGTCCGCCATGGCGGAGCGGCAGCTCGCCGCCCGAACCGACTCCCTGGCTGCCGCGTTGAAGCAGGTCTCGAAGGAGGCTTCCGCAGAGGGGAAGCCCGATGCCATGGAGGATCTGGCACAGCGGGCGGGAAAAGCCTCGGGACAGATGCAGCAGGCGGCGAAGTCGGCCCAGCGAGGGCAGCGCCCGCAGGCCCGGCAGCAGGGCGAAGAGGCATCGCGCTCGCTGGCACCATTGAGCGACCAGGTGCAACAGCGCCGCCAGGAGATGCAGCGAGAGTGGCGCAGGCAGGTCGTTGAAGCGATCGATCAGGCGTTGAGCGAAACCAGCCGGCTCGCCGAGCGCCAGCTCAAGGTTCAGGAACAACTGCGTGAGCGGGGCGAGCCGACCGCATCGACTCGGGCCGAACAGGCATCGATCGAAGAGGGCGTGCAGAAGGTGCTGGACCAGGTCAGGCAGGCGGGTGGAAAGAATGCCCTGGTTCCCCCCCAGATCGCTGCCGCACTCGGGGCCGCCCAGATGCGGATGCGGGAGACGCGCGAGGCGATCTCTTCGGCCACGCCGAACAGCAGGGAAGCAGCAGAGCAGGCTGGAGGTGCGGTGGACGGGCTCAACACCGCGGCGCACCAGCTGCTGCGGGCCAGCGCAGACGTCTCGGGCTCGCAGTCCGGATCCGGACTGGCCGAGGCCCTTGAGCAGCTTGCTCAGCTCGCTCAACAGCAGGGAGGTCTGGGGCAGCAAGGCGCCGGCCTCCTGCCGATGGCCGGGAGCGGCGCAATCCGGGAACAGCTCCAACGGCTGGCGGCCAAACAGCGCGCTCTGGCCCAGGAGCTGGAGAAACTTCGGGGTGAGGGGAGCATTCCCGGCGCGGGCGACATGGCCGACGAGGCTGCCCAGCTTTACCGCAAACTGGAAGGAGGAAGGCTGGAGCGTCGGACCGTCGAGAGACAGCAGCGGCTGTTCCGGCGGATGCTCGATGCCGGAAGAACCCTCCAGGGCCGGGAGGAGGATGAGAAAAAGGAGCGGCAGAGCACCACCGCCACCGGCGACAGCGTTCATCTTCCGCCGGCGTTGCGGGCTCGATTGGAGGATGAGAACCGCAGGCTGCGGGTGCCG
>JBDTUV010000149.1:0-6639 GCA_040007575.1 Gemmatimonadales bacterium | reverse complement strand
GCCGGCAGGGGCGCGCGGGTCGAAGGTATGGCGACGACAGTGTTGCCCATGGCAACTGCCGGCAGAACGGTGGAGACGAAGCCGAGCAGCGGCCAGGCATCCGGGCAGACAACGCCCAGTACCCCCATGGGCTCGGGCATGGCCAGCGTCACATTGCGGTAGGGCGTGTGGTGCACGAGCCCATCGTACTTGTCGGCCCAGGCCGCGTAGGTGTAGATCCGCTCGATGGTGAGCTCGAACTCGCGCTCGGCCGCAGCCGCGTCGCCCGACGCCAGTGCCAGCCCCCGGCGAAACTCGTCGGCCCGCGCGGCCAGGTTTTCAGCCAGGTAAAACAACACCTGCGCCCGGTTGTGAGCCGTGGCCCGGGCCCATCCTGCCGCTTTGTGAGCGGCCTCGACCGCGTTCCGGATGTCCTTCCGGTTGCCCTGCCCCACTTCGCCGATCGGCTGCCCCGACGCATCCAACACTCGCAGGCTGTAGCCCGAGTCCGGTCGAGCCTGCTTGCCCCCGATGTAGAGCTTCGGGGTGCGGTCAATCGGGGGGAGGGCGGTAGGAGAAGCGGCGGAAGATAAAGAGGCGGAACGGGCGGAATGCGCCTTTGATCTGCTGGCCGATTTAACTGACCGCTGCCTTCCGCTCCTTCCGCCTTTTCCGCCTCCTTCACTTCCGCCTCCTTTACTACCGCCCGTCCGCCCGTCCGCCTGTCCATCCGTCCACCTGACGTACTCCCGCAGCCCCTCTCGCCCGCCCTCTCGCCCGAAGCCGCTCTCGCGATACCCTCCGAAGCCGCTGGCCGCGTCGAAAACGTTGGTGCAGTTGATCCAGACAGTTCCCGCCTTGAGATGCGGAGCGACATCCAGGGCCAGGTTGATGTTCTCGGTCCAGACACTCGCCGCGAGGCCGTAACGGGTGTTGTTGGCGAGCTCGACCGCCTCCACCGGCGTGCGGAAGCTCATGAGCACCACGACCGGCCCGAATATCTCCACCTGTGCGATCGTGGCCGCGGGCGAGACTTCGGTGAACAACGTCGGCGGAAAGAACCAGCCCTCCCGCGGACAGCTCCACGACGGCTGCCACAAGGTGGCGCCCTCTTCCTCGCCGCGACGCACCAGCTCCTGAATCTTCTCCAGCTGGACCGGAGCGATGATCGCTCCCATGTCCACTGCCTTATCGAGCGGATCGCCCACCCGGAGCGTCTCCATTCGCTGCTTGAGCTTGGCGACGAGCCGGTCCGCTACGCCCTCCTGAACCAGGATCCGGGATCCCGCGCAGCAGACCTGGCCCTGATTGAACCAGATCGCGTCCACCACACCTTCGACCACGCTGTCCAGGTCGGCATCGCCGAAGACGATGAACGGCGACTTCCCGCCGAGCTCGAGCGAGAGCTTCTTGCCGCTCCCCGCGGTGGCTGTGCGGATGATCCGACCTACTTCGGTCGAGCCGGTGAAGGCGATCTTGTCCACGTCCGGGTGGGCGACCAGCGCGGACCCGGCGCGGCCGTCTCCGGTGATGATGTTTACCACCCCGGGCGGCAGGCCGACCTCCTGGCACAGCTCGGCAAACCGGAGCGCGGTCAGCGAGGTGAACTCAGCTGGCTTGAGCACTACCGTGTTCCCCATGGCCAGCGCGGGCGCGATCTTCCAGGCGAGCATCAGGAGCGGAAAATTCCAGGGGATGATCTGACCGATCACCCCCACCGGCACCCGGTCGGGTAGCTCCTGCTCCATGAGCTGGGCCCAGCCCGCGTGGTAGTAGAAGTGGCGGGCGAGGAGCGGCACGTCGATGTCTCTCGACTCCCGGATCGGCTTGCCGTTGTCGAGCGACTCTAGAACGGCCAGGAGACGGCTCTGCTTGAGGATCTGCCGCGCCAACGCGTAGAGATAGCGAGCCCGCCCGTGGCCACCGAGCGCCCACCAGCCGGGCTGGGCCGCGCGTGCCGCACGCACCGCACGATCCACGTCGGCCGCAGTGGCCTGAGCCAGCCGGGCGATCAGCTTGCCGGTGGCCGGGTTCAGCGTCTCGAAGCCGTCGCCCTTGCTGTCGGTCCAGGCGCCGCCGATGAACAGTCCGAAACGCCGGCCGTGCCGCTCCAGCCACTCGTTCGCCACCCCCACACTCTCCGGGGCTGGACCGTAGGCCATTGTCTGGAAAATCTCGGGGACGGATGCCATGGAGCTCTGGGTGAAAGTGAGAGGTGAGAAGTGAGAGGGACCATTGGTCCGACCGGCTCACTTCTTACTTCTTACTTCTTACTTCTTACTTCTTACTTCTTACTTCTTACTTCTAACTTCTCACCCTGTAGGATGCCGGTGTGCAGCTGAATACCGACCGGTCACGAAATGCTCCAGCTGACGCTCGATGTCAGCGAGCAGTGTGCTGGCGCCGAAACGGAACAAATCCGGGCGCAGCCACCGATCGCCAAGCTCGTCCTTCACCAGCGCCAGCCAGTCCAGTGCCTCACGGGCGGTGCGGATGCCGCCGGCGGCCTTGAGCCCAATGAGCTGGCCGGTGCGCTCCCGGTAGTCGCGGATGGCACGCGCCATCACCAGCCCGACCGGCAGGGTGGCGTTGACGCTCTCCTTGCCGGTGGAGGTCTTGATGAAATCGGCACCGGCCATCATGCACACGAGACTGGCACGCGCCACGTTGCGCAGGGTGCCGAGCTCCCCGGTAGCGAGAATGGTCTTGATGTGTGCGTCGCCGCAGGCCTCTCGCATGGCGCGCACCTCGTCGTACAGGGCGCACCAGTTCTCGGTGAGGACGTGGCTCCGGGTGATCACCACATCGATCTCCTCGGCGCCGGCGGCTACTGAGGCCCGGATCTCGGCGATCCGCTGCTCGAATGGGGAAAGGCCTGCCGGGAAACCGGTCGAGACGGCCGCGACGGGGATCCCGGAGCCCTCGAGCGCATCCAGGGCCGTCTCCACCATGCTATGGTAGACGCATACCGCGGCCACCCGGATGGGCAGCTGCGCCGCGCCCATGGCCTCCAGCAACTCCGCCCGCACCGGACGCCGCGCCTTGGCACAAAGCCGTCGCACCCGCCCGGGTGTGTCGTCTCCCGACAGCGTCGTGAGGTCCATCAAGGTGATGGCCCGCAGCAGCCACGCCGCCTGCCATTCCTTCTTTACGGTCCGCCGGGTCTGCAGGGTTGCCGCCCGTCGCTCCACGGCACTTCGGTTGATGCGCACCTCCTCGACCCAATCGAGCTCGAGCGGCAGCCCCGGGTTCCGAGGCGCCACTGCGACGTCGAGCGGACCCGCGCTGGAGGGGGAGACGGCGCGGTGACGAGGGGCCTCGGGCATGGTTGGGAACATACGCGGGAGGCGGACGGGCGGACAGGCGGAGGGGCGGGGTAGCGACGGAATTCGCGTGATTGTCATCCCGAACGCAGTGAGGGATGACGCGCGAGTGCTGACGCCTAATCACCCAGCTGCCCCGATGCGCGCAGTCCGCCTTACCCCTCGCGATACCCCAGCCGGTTCGTCGTCCGCGCCAGCGCCCGGTGCTTCGCCACCAGGTCGGGGTCGCGGAAGATGTAGATGAGGATCGCTCCCGCTATGAACCCGCCGGCATGAGCCCAGAACGCCACCCCGCCCTCGGATCCGCTGGTCAGTCCGCCGCCGAGGAGCTGGAGCAGGAACCAATAGCCAAGCATGAGGTAGGCGGGCACCACGATGCGGGTGATGAAGATGCCCAGGAAAACCAGCATGTGAACCCGCACTCGGGGATAGAGGACGATGTAGGCCCCCATCACCCCGCTGATCGCGCCGGAGGCGCCTACCATGGGAATGGCGCTCGTGGGGCTCATGAACGTCTGGGCCGCCGCCGCGGCCAGTCCGCACAGGATGTAGAAGGCAAGGGAGCGGAGGTGTCCCATCGAGTCCTCCACGTTGTTCCCGAAGACCCAGAGGAACCACATGTTGCCGATGAGGTGGAACCAGCCTCCGTGGAGAAACATCGATGTGACCGGGGTGAACCAGGTCCTCTCATCACCCAGCACACAGACGGTATGCGGGCCCATCGGGACGGTCGCTCCCTCGGGCAGAAGGCCGAGGAACGAGCCTGGAATGAGTCCCAGCTCGCAAACCGAGCGCGAAAGGCTTGGCTCCGCGCCCATTCCTTGAACCAGTACCCACATTGCCACGTTGATCCCGATGAGGATCAGGGTGACGAAAGGAGTCTGAAGAGTGGGATTGTCGTCCCGGTAGGGGAACATGGCTCAAATATAACTGAGCCTTGAAGTGCTACTCGGAAGGGGCTTCGGTGTTCACCAGAGATGGCTTCCGGACTGGCGGCCGATGCATCTCCTGCGCGAGCGAGGGCCGCTCCTCGTTGACGAACGGCTCCAGCGCTTCCGGCTTGCCGGTTTCGCAAGAACGGTAGAGGGCGCGAATGACCCGGACATCCGCCAGGCCCTCCCACCCAGATGGCTCCGGGGCGGTGCCGGTGAGGATGCACTCGGAGAAGCTGATCAGCTCGGGCGCGAACTGGTCCCGCTTGGGGAACGTTCGCTCCCGAGTCCGGCCGTCGATCGTCACCCGCTGGGTCAGGCCTTCGGCGTACTCGTACGCCGGGTCCATGACCAGCTCACCCTTGGTGCCGACCACCCGATAGGTTCCCACGTCCGTTCCGTTGAAGCTGCAGGTAAACGAGGCCTGGCGCTCCCGCCCCGGGAACCGCAGAATGGCAGCCGTCATCTCCTCGCATTGCTGGAAGCGACGCTCCCCATTGTTGGCACCGAACGCGACCACTTCCATCGGCTCGGCACCGAAGAGGTTCCGCACCGCGTTGATGCAGTAGACCCCGATATCGTAAAGCGGGCCTCCGCCTAACTCACGGGGGTTGAGCCGGATGTCGCCTTCCTTGACCTGCATGGTGAAGACCGAGTCGAACAATCTCGGCTGCCCCAAACGGCCTCCCTGCACCAGGTCGATGGCCTTGAGGTTGGCTTCCTCGAAGTGAAGTCGGTAGGCCACCATCAGCTTGACCCCGTTTTCCTCGCAGGTCCGGATCATGGCCAGGCAGTCCTCTTCCGTTACCGCGAGCGGCTTCTCACAGAGCACGTGCACCCCCGCGCGCGCTGCGCGCTCGGTGTACTCCCGGTGCAGATGGTTGGGGAGGGCAATGTAGACCGCGTCCACCACACCGCTCTTGAGGCAGTCCTCGTACTGCTGATAGGTGAACCGGGCCTTGACCTTATATCGGCGGCCCAGCTTCTCCAGCTTTTTCGGGTCATCGGAGACCAGTGCCGCCAGCTCGGAGTTCTCGGCGTGCGCAAACGCGGGAAGGACCGCTACTTGGGCAATGTGGCCGAGGCCGACCACCGCGTAACGGATCTTCCTATCCCCATTCTGCTTCTGCTTTTCCTGCTTTGATGCTCGGCGCATCGCTCGCTCAAAGGCTATGGGCTGTGGGCTATGGGCTATCGTTACCAGCATGGCTTCCCGCACGAGGCTAATGGGCACACCAGGACAGCGTATAGCCCATAGCCACTAGCCCCTTAAAGCGCCCTTCTCCCCTGAATCAACTGCATCACAGCCAGGATCACTGCGATAACCAGCAGCACATGAATGAATCCACCGAGGCTGTACGACGTGACGACTCCGAGCAGCCACAGCACCAGGAGTATCACGAAGATCGTCCACAGCATGGGTACCTCCTCACGTTGGGATAACTCCACGGACCACGGGCACCACGGGAACCCGACTACAACGGCGCTGAACGCCTCCTACCTTATCTCATACCGGATATGAGCGTCGTGAGCCAAGTCACGAGTGTCAGACTCAGCCTTTTGGGCCCTGCGTACGCCAAAACGGCAGTTTGGGGCGGTACGGCACTTGCTCGTCGAGGGGCCAAACGAATGCGGATGGCAGACAGGCACCCGCTCGGTGGGACGATCTTACTCCGGAGCAGACATGGCTTCCAAAATCATTGGAATCGATCTGGGCACGACCAACTCGGTCGTGGCAGTAATGGAGGGTGGGGATCCGGTGGTCATCCCCAATGCGGAAGGTGGTCGCACTACGCCCTCCGTCGTGGCTTTCACCAAGGATGGCGAGCGGCTGGTCGGGCAGGTGGCCAAGCGCCAGGCGGTCACCAACCCCAAGCAGACCATCTTCTCGATCAAGCGGTTCATGGGACGCCGCCTGAGCGAGGTGGCCGATGAGCTCAAGAAGGTGCCCTACAAGGTCGTCGAGGGACCCAACGGGATGGCCGTGGTCGAGATCCAGGGCAAGCGGTACAACCCGCCCGAAATCTCCGCGATGATCCTGCAGAAGATGAAACAGACCGCCGAAGACTACCTCGGCTATACCGTCGACAAGGCAGTCATCACCGTCCCGGCCTACTTCAACGATGCTCAGCGCCAGGCCACCAAGGACGCGGGCAAAATCGCCGGGCTCGACGTGCAGCGGATCATCAACGAGCCGACTGCGGCCGCGCTGGCCTACGGGTTGGACAAGAAAAAGGAGGAGAAGGTGGCCGTGTTCGACCTCGGCGGCGGCACCTACGACATCTCGGTGCTGGAGCTGGCGGAGGGCGTCTTCGAGGTGAAGAGCACCAACGGAGACACCCACCTGGGTGGCGACGACTTCGACCAGCGCCTGATCAACTGGCTGGTGGCCGAGTTCAAGAAAG
>JBDTUV010000148.1:0-6639 GCA_040007575.1 Gemmatimonadales bacterium | reverse complement strand
AGTCACGTGGGCGGTGGGGCGGAAAGAAGAGGTGCCACTCGGACGATAGAGGCACCCCTCCACGCTCTTCCACCCTGCACTGCTCTTCTACTCTACCGTGATGTTGCCCCTCATCCCTAAAGCGACATGAGGAGTGCAATAGAAGTTGTAGACCCCCTTCGGGGCGCGGGCAAAGTTCACCTCGTAGACGGTACCGACATCGATGAGGAGCGGCCCCTCGAGAGACGCGGTCTGACTGGCCATGCCCGCCTCGAGGGGCCCCACCGCGCCGCGAGGAATGCTGTCCTGCCAGAACGCCACGTTGTGCGGCCCGCCACTCTTATTGCGAAAGCGTACCACATCCCCCACCCTGATGACCAGGGCATCGGGTACGTATTTGAAGCTCGATCCGTCGAGCACCATGTTCACATTGTGGATTTGGCGGGCGGCCGTGGGCGCAGCGGGCGCGGGGGGCGCCGGGGCCGGCTTCTGCTCGGGAGTTGGCGTGCTCTGCTCTTCGGTCTTCTTCTCACCGCCGCCACAAGACGCCAGAACGAAGGCCAGCCCTGCCACGAAGGAAGTCATCTGCATTTTCATGCTCCGCCTCCGAACCTGAGGTTACCGGCTTCGTGAACCCTCGAGAAGAAAGAAGTAAAAAGGACTGGCATAAAAGAAGGGGTGTCCGCATCTAGTCGGAGCACCCCTCTTGGTTTCCACTCTTAGCTCTTACCGCTTCACTTGACGGTCAGCTTGCCCTTCATGCCCAATGCCAGATGCGGTGTGCAGTAGAACTTGTAGTCGCCCTTGGGGGCCTCGTTGAGCTTGACCTCAAGCACCTCGTCCGGAGCGACCACCAGCTTGCTCGCAAGCGGAGCCATCGGGTCGGGGAGAACAATGTGCGACGCCGCGCCAGAGGGGATGCTATCGGCCCAGAACGAGACGTTGTGGGGGCCGCCGCTCTTATTGTGGAACCGGATCACATCGTTGGGCCCGGCAGTCAGGTCGCTGGGTACGTATTTGTAGTTGCTGCCATCGAGCTCCATGTTGACGTCGTGAGTCGCCCCTGCGGCGGTAGACGTTGCCGCGGGCGCTCCCGGCTGCTCCGGAGCCGCTGCCGGCTGATCCGAGCTCTTCTTTTCCCCGCCACATGCTGCCAAGACCATGGCGAGCCCTGCCACTAAGGAAGTCATCCGCATTTTCACTGCTCCGCCTCCGAACATGAGGTTACCGACTTTGTGAACCCTTTCACGAGTATAAGCATCAGGGGAGCAAAGGGAAGTGGGGATAGCGGGCGGTGCCCGGGGGAGGCCAGCCCATTAATTTAGGTGAGTCGTCGGTTTCTCTCGCCCCGGAAGAGCATGGCATTCGCCGTTCCACCCAATACGACAGCCAGCCTGACAGTACCACCGTGCCGCGGGCTGGGCCCCCAGTGCAGAAGCTTGCCGGTGACCCTTCGGATCGGCCCACTCGAGGACGGAAACACCTCGCTCGACCACGAAGCCACCTGGCTTCTCGGCCATACCCAGCACATCACCTTTTCGCAGGTATGGGAGGACCAAGGTGAGCTTTACGTCGAGGCGACGCTCCAGGTCCCTTGCAGATACCTCCAGCGGGACGGCGCCACTGCCCACTGTACTGCCCACGGATTCCGGGGACCCACTCCGCGGGGCGCATACCAGCCTGACCAGCCTCGTCGTCTGAGCCGGGATCGCTTCCTCATCGTGGAGAACCGTCGAACGGCGACTCGTGCGCTCCATCCCCCCCGCCGCAGCCTCCCCGTGCTCGACGGCGCTAACCCCTGCGCCCTGGCACCGTGCCGGACCGCCGACAATACCCGAGGGGCAGCCTGCTGCCGCGACCTCCAGATCGAGATCATGTGTACCAAGCGGCAGCAAAGGCTCGAGGCTCTGGTGCGCTCCCGCCGATCGCCGTATCTCTGCAAGGTGACCCGGGCCGGTGATTTCTCCATCGAGGCCGAGGTCATTTCCGCTTGTGGCTTCCTCGACGACGATGGAATCGGCTGTACGCTTCACGGGCGGGTCAGGGCGGACGGCCGCCCCGCCAAGCCGGATCTCTGCAGCGAATGGCCGCCGAAGAACAAGGGGCTGCACCCGGGCTGCGTTTTCGCCCCCCGCCGGCGGCGCGCATAGGTGGCTACTGTGCAAGTTCCAGAGGGTGGGCCGTCCTCTTGGACGATCCACCCGGGCACGCATGGCATTCCGCCCGCCTTAGAGGAGCGCGAGTGATGGACGAGCTCGAGCAACTGTACCAGTCGACCTATAAGGCCGTTGTGCGCTTCCTCTACCGCAAGGTGTGGGACGCGGAGCGGGCCGAGGACCTGGCGCAGGAGGTCTTCGTCCGGGCCCTGGCCCACAGGCCGGAGAAACCAAGGGCCTGGGTCTTCGCGGTGGCGGCCAATCTGGCGCGCGATGAGGCACGGGCTGCGGTACGCCGGAAGCGGCACCTTACCCTGCTCAAGGCCGATCCGGTGGCCCAGCCGACGATGGTTCCGGCTGCCGACACCCTGGTGGAGCACGACGAGCGGGTTGCCTCGGTGCAGGAAGCGCTGAGCACGTTGACGCCACGAGACCGTGAGATTCTGCTCCTTTGGGACGCGGGTCTCAGCTATCCCGAGATCGCCACTCAGACCGGCCTCGCGGTAGGGGCGGTTGGTACCACATTGGCACGGGCGAGGCGCCGTCTGGTGGAGGCGCATGACCGCCAGAACCCAAGCAAAGGGGCCCATGCGGCACATTCCTGAGGACGAGCTACATGCCTATCTCGATCAAGGGCTCAGTCGCTCCCAATGCGTGGAAATCGAGAGTCATCTTGCCGGCTGCGCTGCATGCCAGTCGTCACGGGATGGCATCGCCGCGCTCCGGGACCGAACCACCGCGCTGCTGGCCAAGCTCGCACCGCCCCGGTCTTTCTCTACTCCCTTTGAGACCCTTCGCCGCCGTGCCGACATCGAGATTTCGGCTCGGCGCCGGCGCATTCATCTGGTTGCGTGGGCGGCCAGTATCGTGGCCGCGGTGGCCTTCGGCTGGACGGCCAGCCACCTGACAAGTCAGGGAAGCTCAGTTCGCCTGGCCTCCGGAGCACCGGCGCCCAGTCCAGCTGCGGTTACTCAGGCAGTGGTCAAGGACTCCAGGATCCCGACGGCGACACCGGCGATTCTTCGTCCCACCCGGACGGATTCCACCCAAGCACGCGCCCCCAGGCGGCCTACCCGGGTAGCCGTGGGCGCGGCGGTGACCGGGACCGCCGCGGTATCGATTCCGACGGTCATCGCTGCGCCCGAACTGGAGCTTTCTTCAATCGACATCCCGCCGGCCACCAGAGAGTTCGAGCTGGAGGGGATGTGGCGCACGATCTCCTGGGCTGGAGCCCAGGCAGAAGCGGGCGCCCAGCTGCCACACATCGATGGTCTGCCGGTGGTTCAAGTGCAGGTTCAGGCCGGCGAGCAAGGCAGGCAGCCCTTGATGGTGGTAGCGCAGCAGCTCTCGTCCGGTGAGGTGATCCGGACTATTGAAGGTCCGGCGCAGGATGTGTCGCACCTGCTAGCTCAGCGTACGATGAGCGATCCGGTTCCGACCGTCTCGATGGTCGACTCCAGCCATCCGAGCCCCGGCGGGTCCGAGCGAACGGATGGCAGCATGGCCATGCAACGTGGCGACCGGATGATCGCGATCACCGGCGCCCTTCCTCCCGACAGCCTGCTGGCGATGATTCGAAGGTTGAATGCGGAGATGCGTAGTAAATGAAAGCGTAAGCGGGGAAGAAAGAACCTTTTCTTCCCCGCTCACGCTGTTGATTATCGAGGCTTACTCCTCCGCTCCAGCAGCTCGGGCGACACATAGTCGCGGGCCCCCTCCTCATGATCGAACTCCAGGGAGGTGAGCGCGTGCCCCCGCTCCCGGTTGAGTGTGATCTCGGCCAGGCGGGGCGAGAGCATCGGGAAGGTCCTGGCGAACAGGGCGTATGACAGCAGGAAGAGGCCGGCAAAAAGGAGCGTCGGGGCCAGCTCCGGCACGGCGAAGACAGGGCCCGGCAAAAGCGTGATCGAGGGCATGACCAGGAGGTACCGCTCCAGCCAGAGGGAAACCAGGCTGACTGTGGCAAAGAAGCCCAGCGTCACTCTGGTTTTCTTCGGTGCCACGCCCAGCAGCCCGAAGAAGGGGATGAGGAACATTCCCAGGAACACTGCCTTTCCGATCGGCAGCCAGTGTCCCCAGAGCCGCGCGAAGACGAAGCCGGTCTCCTCGGGAAGGTTCCCGTACCAGATGACCAGGAACTGGGCCCACATGAGGTAGGTCCAGAAGACGGTAAACCCGAAGCACAGCTTGCCCAGATCGTGCCGTTGTTTGGGAGACACCAGATCCCGTACCCCGAGATGCCTCGACCCATAGAGCATGAGCAGAGCCAGCAGCATGTGGGCGCCCAGGAATGACCCCATGAAGAAAAAGGCACCCAGCAGATTGGAGAACCAGTGTGGCTGAAGAGCCATGATTCCATCGAACGCCACCAGAGTGAAGACGTACGCGTAGAGCACCAGATACAGCGGGGCCAGACGCCGGATCCTGGCTTCGTGCTCGGGCGCGGGACTGCGGTTGTAGCCGGTCGCCCAACTTTCGTAGAGCTGCCGGCGCCCACCAGCCACCGCGCTGCGCACGGCGTGAATGTCCGGCGTCACATCCGCCCGTACCAGCTTCCAGCCGATGACGGTCAGAGCCAGAAGTCCCAGGCCCAGGCGGCCGAACATGAATCCGTGGGACAGCCAGACCACCTTGGAGTGCGGCAGCTCGTGCAAAGCCAGCTGCATCGGCCCGTACACATATTCGTAGCCCACGGTGAATATCAGCACCAAGCCGACCAGCGAGACCGGCAGGAACGAGACGGCCGCCTCGGCAAAGCGAATGATCAGGCCGGACCACTTTGCGTTGGTGACTTTCTGCACCGCTGCAAAGGCCACGCTGCCCCCGGCGAGCCCCGTGAAGTAGATCCAGTTGACATGGAAGAGCTGCCAAGCCCGGATGGCCGACGCCTCTCCGGCGAGCAGCGACTGCACGAAGAGAATCAGACCCAGGATCGTGAAACCGGCCCCCACGCCGAGAAACAGCTCGTAGCGACCGCTCACGGCCCGCTGCACCAGCCTGTCGTGCATGGTCGTGCTCATCGGGCCACCGCCCCAGTGGACCCGGTCGCGCTGGGGCCTGGGGGGATCGGAGCCGCATCACCCGGGGTAACCGGCGACTTTGCCTGAAGCTGCCGCACATGGTTCACGATGGCCCACCGCTCCCCCGGGACCACGACCTTATCACCGTAGCGTGGCATGACGCCGCGACCGTACCGGATGATGCTGTAGATGTAGCCGTCGGCATAGCCGCGTGCCCGGGGGGTCAACAACGAGGGCGCACCCATCTGCCGCGATACTGTCCCGTCCGCATTTCCCGTGGGGCCGTGACACACGCTGCAGAAATTGCGATAGAGGGTATCGCCGGCGGCTTCGAATTCTCGAGGGATCACCGGCACAGACGGCCCGGCCGGATGTGCGCCCGCCGCCAGAGGATTCTTCAGCGCATTGGCGGTCGTGGTCTTGCCTGAAACCCATTCGGCCGACCAGTCGAGCTCCCCGCCGCTCACCGGTACCGAGCCCTCCGGCGTATAGCGAGGAACCAGCGGGGTCTCATAGGGACGGATGTACCGGGCATGGACCATGTGATCGAACCAGGGGATCAGGGGCCAGAGGTCATCCGGCGACGGGAGCCGATGATAGTAGAAGTCGCAGCCGCCGCAGAGCAGCAGAAGCAACGCCCAAGCTGCTCTGCGGCGTCCCGAACGCAGTGAGGGATCTCTCCGGTCCTCAAGCCGTCTCATGACGTACCTCCACCGCACCGGCCGAGCTCAGGAGCTGCTCGATGGGACCGAGCTGATCAGGCGTGGTAGGGACGAATATTCCGATCTTGTCATCACTGAAGCTGGGGTCGTAGGGGGCTCCCCGTTTTCCCATCAATACTGAGAACAGCGCCACGGCGGCCACCGTGCTGAGAGCACCCATCAGGATGGTCAGCTCGAACCCGATGACCACATAGGGCGGGATCGACGCGATCGGCTTCCCGCCGACAATCAGGGGCCAGTCGTAGGACATCCAGATGGTCATGGCGAAGCCCGCGGTACAGCCGGTGAGGCCGCCGATAAGCGTGAGCAGGCGGACCGGGCTCACCCGATGCTCCAGCGCCTCCTCGATCTCGTGATTGGGTGCAGGGGTATAGACCACGAGATTGCGATAGCCCTTGGCGCGGAGGGCGCGGATCGCGTCCACCGCCGCATCCACGTGGATGAATGAGGCCACCACTCCCGATAGCCGCTTGGCCGGCCGCCCATCCTTGAGCCGTTTCAGCAACGCCATCACCCGTGCCCTCCTCGTTTCCGCGGCATCGGGATCATCTCCTTGATCTCCTGGATCGCGACGATCGGAAAGGTCTTCGCGAACAGCAGGAACCACATCCCGAACCAGCCGAACGAGCCCAGCAGGATCCCCCAGTCAGCCCAGGTGGGGTTCATCTGGTCCCAGGCCCAGGGGATGTAATCGTTGCTGAGCGAGGAGACGATGATCACGTAGCGCTCGAACCACATCCCGATGTTGATGAAGATCGAGAT
>JBDTUV010000147.1:0-6640 GCA_040007575.1 Gemmatimonadales bacterium | reverse complement strand
CCTCCTGTACCCAGACGAGCTCGGTGGCCTGCCGGTAGCGGGGCAGCACCTGGCGCAGCTCGGCCCAGGGGAAGGTGTAGAGCTGCTCTATGCGGACGATCGCCGGCCGGTTGGCGCCGAGCTTGTCCGCTTCAGGCAGAAGGTCGTAGTACACCTTGCCGGTACACATCAGGAGGCGCTTGGCGCGTTCCGGGTTTCTGGCAAAGAACGGGTCGTCGATCACCGGCTGAAACCGTCCGGTGGCGAGATCGGCCAACTTCGAAGTCGCCAACGGATGGCGTAACAGGCTCTTCGGAGTGAAGAGAATCAGTGGCCGTTGCCGCGACCGCTTGGCTTGGCGGCGCAACAGATGGAAGTACTGCGCCGGCGTGGTGCAGTTCGCCACCCGGATGTTGCCTTCGGCCGCCAAGTGAAGGAACCGCGCCAGTCGGGCGCTGGAGTGCTCCGGTCCCTGGCCCTCATAGCCATGAGGCAGGAGGAGAGTCAGCCGGCTGGTGAGCCCCCACTTGGCCATACCGGCCGTGATGAACTGGTCGATGATGACCTGGGCGGCATTGATGAAGTCTCCGAACTGCGCCTCCCACAGTACGAGGGCCTCGGGGGCGGCGACGCTGTAGCCGTACTCGAAGCCAAGCGTCGCCAGCTCGGACAATGGGCTGTTGTGCAGCTCCATCGGGGCCAGCGCGCCGGGGAGGTTCCGGATCGGCGCGATGGTTGCCCCGGACTCGATATCGTGCAGCACCAGGTGGCGCTGGCTGAAGGTGCCGCGCTCGGTGTCCTGGCCCGTAAACCGGATCGGCACCCCTTCCGTGAGCAGTGAGCCGAGCGCCAGCGCTTCGGCGTGGGCCCACTCGATGCCAGCATCCGACACCAGCGCCGACCGGCGCTTCTCCAGCTGTTTCTGGAGCTTCGGGTGCACGGCGAACCCTTCCGGCCAGCTGTGTAGCTGCTCGTTCAAGGCGGTGAGGAACTCGGGGGCGAGAGCCGTATCTACTTCCTGTCCCGGGCCGCTCAATCGGACGGGGTGCTCCTGCGAGGCGATCTTCCCCATGCTGGCCTTGAAGGCCTGCTGGATGTCAAATAGTCGCTGGTAGGCCTGGGCCCCTTCCCGGTCTGCTTCCTCCTGCGAGATGACGCCCGCCTCGATCAACGAACGAGCATAGAGCTCCCGCACCGAGGGCAGGTCTTTGATTCGCTCGTACATCAGCGGCTGGGTGTATGCGGGCTCATCGCCCTCATTGTGCCCATAGCGGCGGTACCCGACCAAGTCGATCACCACGTCCTGGTGGAAGCGGTCCCGGTAGGCCATCGACAGGCGAACCGCCGAGAGGCACGCTTCTGCGTCGTCGGCATTGACGTGGATGATGGGGATGTCGAAGCCCTTGGCCAGGTCGGAGGCGTATCTCGTGGAACGGGCATCCTCCATGTCAGTGGTGAACCCGATCTGATTGTTAGTAATCAGGTGCAGAGTTCCGCCGGTCCGGTATCCTTTGAGCGCTCCGAGGTTCAAGGTCTCGGCTACCACGCCCTGGCCCGCAAACGCCGCATCGCCGTGGATCGCCACCGGTAGCGCGGCGGTGGGGTCGTGGTGCGGCTCGCGGCCCCGGCGCTGGGTTTGCTTGGCGCGGGCCCGGCCATCCACCACCGGCGACACGTACTCGAGGTGGCTCGGGTTGGGCGACAGGCTCACGGTGATCGCCTTGCCCTTGGCGGTCTTGTAGGCGCCTTCGGCGCCGTGATGATACTTCACGTCACCGGTGCCACCTTCAGGGGTGAGCTGTCCGCCCTCCACCTGCCGGCCTCCCTCGAACTCGGCGAAGATGGTCTCGTACGGTCTGCCTACCGTATGGGCCAGCACATTCAGGCGGCCCCGGTGCGCCATCCCGATCACGACGTCCCTGGCCCCCGACTCGGCGGCGCTCTCGATGGTGAGGTCGAGCATCGGCACCAGCATGTCCAACCCCTCGATCGAGAACCGCTTCTGGCCCAGGTACGCCTTGTGGAGAAAGCGCTCCAAGGCCTCCACCTGGGTCAGCCGCTGTAGGAGCCAGCGCTGCTGCTCCCGGGCGAGCGGCTTCCGGTACGCGCCGGATTCGATCTTCTCCCGCAGCCAGACTCGCTCCTCGTGGGTCGAGATATGCTCGATCTCGTACGCCATGGTTCCGCAATACGTCGCCTGGAGATTGGGCAGGGACTCGGCCAGCGTGCGGCCGGGGACCGCGATTCGGAGGACCTTGGACGGAATGGCAGCCATGATCTCGGGGGTCAGCCCGAGAGGTGTCGGATTGAGCGCCGGATCGCCCACCGGCTCGGTGCCGAGGGGATCCAGGTGAGCGGCCAGATGGCCGTGCATACGGAACGCCTTCACCAGCGCCATAGCGGCGGCCACGTGATACAACAGTTCGGGCGCGACCGCCTCTTGCGACCGCTTGGGTCCCGGTGCCGCTCGGGCCACTTGGTAGCTCACCGGCGATAGCTCGAGACTTTCGCCGATCACGTCGAAAAACCCCTCCTCGCCTTGCAGCAGCCGGTCTACGATTCCCAGGAATGCGCCCGACTCCGCTCCCTGGATGATCCGGTGATCGTAGGTGCTGGTGACGGTCATGACCTTGCTGATGCCCAACTCGGTCAGGCGCTCACCCGATAGGCTGGAAAATTCCGCGGGGTATCCGATGGCACCGACCGCGATGATGCTTCCCTGGCCGACCATGAGCCGCGGGACCGAGGCCACCGTGCCGAGGCCGCCGGGATTGGTCAGCGACATGGTTGCGCCGGCAAAGTCGTCGGGCATCAGCTTGTTGGTGCGCGCCTTGTCTACCAGGCTTTCGTAGGCCGAGTGAAAGGCTGCAAAGTCCATGGTGTCGGCCCGTTTGATCACCGGGACTACGAGGCCGCGGCTACCGTCCTTCCTCTGAACGTCCACAGCAAGACCCAGCCCGATGCCCTCGGGCTGCAGACGGTGGGGCGTGCCGTCGCGCAGGACCAGGGTGTGGCCCATAACCGGTTGCTGCTTGGTGGCCTGGACGATTGCGTAGGCGATCAGATGGGTAAAGGAGATCTTTTCCTGCCGTCGTGCCGCTTGAAGTCCGGCATTGAGGCGACGGCGCTGCTCCTCGAGGACCGCCACGGGGAGCTCACGAAACGTCGTGGCCGTGGGGACGGTGAGGCTCTCGTTCATGTTGGCCACGAGCTTGGCGGCCGGGCCCTTGATCGGCTGGGCGGCGGGGCCGGGTGCCCCTTGGGCGGTGGGCAGCGGGGCAGTAGTCGATGATGCAAGATGTTGCACCTCGTCCTGCGGCTGTCTGTCGGCCGCCCCGATGGAACCGGTGTCTAGCTGACCCACCGGTCCCCCTGGTTGCCCCGCTGCCGCATCTACCTGCCCTGCAGCCCCCCCCGTGGACCCGCCCCGCTGCTCTGCCTTACTGCCCCGCTGCCCCCCTGCCGCGCCATCCTTCTCCCCCACTACTCCGCTCTCGAACAGACGGCGCCATTCGGGGCCGACGGCAGCCGGGTCCCGCAGGAATTCTTCGTACATGGCCTGCGCGAACCCCGCGTTGGCCGTCTCGAACACATTCGGATCCACGAGCTTCATCCCACTGAGAGTGATGGAAAGATAATACTTGCGGACCTCCGGGTACGCGGTATCGTCATGAGGTACATCACCTCCATCGTCGACCCCCGAGGACCCTATGTCGAAGCGCTTAGAAATGCAGCTGGCTCCGCTGCTGGTGGCCGTAAGTGTCCTTTCTACTGCATGTGGCGGGGATGGTGGCGGCACCCAGCCTCCGCCGGGAGGCACGCTCACGGTCTCCAAGACCACGACGGCGAGCGGCGATGCCCAGAGCGGCACGGTGGGCCAGCCCCTGGCGAGCCCGATTAAGGTGCTGGTGACTGTAGACGGCAGCCCATCCTCGGGCGTTCAAGTCAATTGGTCTACGGTCCCGACCGGCGCTGGCACCATGACCCCACCCTCCGGCGCCACCGACGCCGACGGTGTCGCGAGCAGCACGTGGTTGCTGGGGACGGTTTCCGGGGCGCACTCGGCGCGGGCGGCGGTAACCGGTGCCAGCGGGTCGCCTGTCACATTCAGCGCCACTGCTGCTCCTGATGCCGCTACAACGTTGAGTCGGGGTGATGGCGACGGTCAGAGTGGGGTGATCAATACGGAGCTCGCAGCGCCAGTGCAGGCAAAGGTGGCCGATCGGTTTGGCAATGGCGTACCGGCAGTAGACGTGAGTTGGGCCGCGACCGGCGCTACGGTGTCAGCCGCAACAGTGGCTACAAATGCAGCGGGGATCTCCGGAGTGAATGTCACGCTGGGGGGCACAGCGGGACCGATTACCATAACTGCGACGTCGGGCACTCTGACCGGATCGCCCCTCGCCTTCGCTGCGACAGCGACCGCCGCGCCCACTACGGCGGCCGTCAGCGTCGTCAATAACGGCTTCAATCCGCCTGACATTACTGTCGCCGCTGGAACTACCGTCGTCTGGACGTGGGCGGCCGGCGCCACAGGCCACAATGTGGCACCGGCAGCCCCCGCGACAATGCCGGCGCGAAGCGGAGGCTTCGTCAACGCACCAACCAGCTACTCATTCAAGTTCGATACTCCCGGAACCTACCAGTATTACTGTGAGAATCACGGTGCCCCTGGCTTCGGCATGCACGGGACCGTCACAGTCCAGTAGCCCCGCACTACCTGACCACAGGAGAGTAGTGCCCGGCGACGACGAACGCGCGGTAGCGCTCCGCCTCAGCCTCGATGCGCAGCGCGTCCCAGCCGAGCTCTTCGCCCAACAGCTCGGCCACCCGGTGCGCGGCAGGTACGCCGTGCTCGAGGTGCTCGTAGTAAGCATGAAAGCGGCGGACCAGCACGTCTTCCACCGTCTGCGCCAGCTCCCGGCGGACCGCGTGGATCACTTCGGCCTCGATGGCAGCGTGGGTCGGCACCAGCCGGCGGAAGAGTCGCCGGTCGGCGCCTCCCAGGTTGAAGATCCCGGCCGCCTCGGTACCGTAGTGCCGCAGCAGATGGTCCACGCTTACCGCAGGAATGCCCAACTCTAGGCCGCGCTCCCGAAACTGACTCAGGTCTGCGGCTTCACCTCCGGGAAGCGGCTCCACATCGGTCCGTGCCTCTCCATGGCGGGGCCGTCCATCGCGATGTCGCAGCTCCCGCATCGCTTTGTCCACCACCTCAGCCGATAGTGACCGATAGGTCGTGAGCTTCCCTCCAATTACTGTGAGCATTCCGCCTGAGCCGGTCACTATGGCGTGCTCGCGGGAGCGCTTGGAGGCAGCCTGCCGGTCGCGATCGAGCAACAGCGGCCGGAGCCCGGCCCAGGTGGCCCGAACGTCCTCCACAGCCAGGCGGGCGCTGGGGAACCGGGCATTGGCCGAACGGAGCAGGTACACGATGTCGTGCCCGGTGACGCTCAGGTCATCGGGCGATTCGGCGGTATCCGTGTCGGTGGTGCCGATATAGGAAAGGTCGCCCCAGGGAAGAACGAACATGACCCGGCCGTCTATCGGGCTGGTGAAGGCCACGGCGTCACGGTGGTCGAGTCGCGACCGGTCCACCACGACGTGCACTCCCTTGGTGGGCTGGAGCAGGGGGGTGGCGCCGGCGTCCTCCAGCCGGCGCACCTGGTCGGACCAGGGGCCGCTGGCATTCACGACCACACTCGCCCGGACCACGCCACGCTCCCCGGTGAGCCGGTCCTCCAGCTGAGCCCCGACCACCCGACCCGCGGTCCGCTCCAGGCCGACCACTGCCATGTAGTTGGCCACCAGGGCGCCGTGGTGCATGGCGGAGCGAGCGGTCGCAATCACGAGCCTCGCGTCGTCACACTGCGCGTCGTAATAGCGGGCGCCACCCAGCAGCCCGCGGTCGCGGAGCATGGGCTCGGCTTCCAGCATGGCCCGCTTGCCCAGCATCCGGTGTAGCCGCACATTGCGGAACAATGCGAGCATATCGTAGAGCAGCATCCCGGCCGCGAGCCGCCAGCGCGAGATCCGGTCTCCGCGATGTACCGGGAAGACGAACGACAGGGGCCATACCAGGTGCGGCGCGATCCGCTGAAGGGTACGACGCTCCCGGTTCGCCTCCAGCACCATCCCGAGCTCGCCCTGCTCCAGGTAGCGCAGGCCACCGTGGATGAGCCGGCTCGAGCGCGAGCTGGTGCCGGATCCGAGGTCGTTCTGCTCGACCAGGATCGTTCGTAATCCGCGCATCGCCGCATCACGGGCAATTCCCGCCCCGTTGATGCCACCCCCGATGATCAGGAGATCCGCCGGCTGCATGGCGAGCTGCCCCAACGTCGCGCGCTCTGAGGCGCGCTTTCCATGAGTCGGCCCAGCACCTGGTTTCTCTGGCACGCTCATGTCATTCGACCCGGGGCAAGGGTTCTCGACCTCGCCTGTGGACAGGGACGCCATAGCTTGACCGCTGCGGCCCTCGGCGCGGAAGTTGTCGGCATCGATCGCGATGCCGCCAAGCTCGCCACGGCTCGTGAACGCGCCGCGGCCGCGAACCTTACGGTGGACTGGCGAGAGGCCGACCTGGAGGGCCCGTGGCCGGAGTTGGGCAGTTTTGATGCGGTCCTGGTATTCAATTATCTTGACCGAGCCAGCATGCCCAGAA
>JBDTUV010000146.1:0-6646 GCA_040007575.1 Gemmatimonadales bacterium | reverse complement strand
CCCGACGCGAGGCCAACATCGGTCGGGAGAAAGGTCACCGCCAGCCAATGTCCCACCGAATCCGCCAGCCGGTCGACCTCCGCCCCATCGACCGTGATCCGCTTCTTGCGTACCGAGTAGACCGCCTCGATTGTGGCCGCAGGACCGTCGCCGACGTGGACCTCGACCGAGAAGCCCGAGGGATCGCGCACGACCTGCCCGTCAGCGGCTCCGCGGAACGATCGAAACAGCACCGGGTAGTAGATCGCCTCGAGGAGATTGGACTTTCCCTGGGCATTCGCTCCCAGCAACACGACACCGGATGACGGGGTCTCACGATCCAGGTCGGCGAGGTTGCGATAGCCTCGGGCCACCAGCCTCCGGAGATGCACTACTGAATGCTGATCTGTCGGGTCGAAGTAGTGCCGATGTTGCCATGGGCATCCACTCCATGGACCTGGACCAGGATCGTTCGCCCCGCGCGGCCTGCGGTCGTGATCGGAACTCCGAACTGTACCGTATCGAGCGGCGGGTTGAAGACGAACGGCGGAACCTCCAAATCGCCACCGCTGACCAGGAAATAGACGGTATCGACGCCGTCAGGATCAACCGTTCGCCCGAACACGATCAGACTGGTGCCTTCTAAAACCAAAGTGTCCGATTGGCCGGGATGGTCGATCAGGGTCACCGGTCCAACCCCATCGCCCAGGGAGGGGAAGGTGAGGCGATCCCGCTCGCCGCACCCGCTTCCGACAACCACTGCCGAAGCTGCGACCAGCACGCTCCACCCGCACCACAACCCGGCCGCCGGCCGGCCGCTCCGGATCTTCGGCATCACCAAAAAATAGTCGGTTGGAAGAGAAAATTGCAGGCTCACACTCCTCTGAAAACGGGCTTTCTCTTCTCCAGAAACGCCTTGGTTCCCTCCCGCATATCGCCGGTGCCGGAGAGCAGACCGAAATGATTGGCCTCCAGCAGCAGCGCCTGGTCGAGGCCGGTATCCAGGCCCGCGTCAACCGCCTCCAGGCAGGCGCGAATCGCCAGCGGCCCGTTCTCGAGGACCGTCCGGAGAAGCGTCTCCGATTCTGCAAGCAGCTTGTCGGCCGGAACGACGCGATTAACCAGCCCGATCCGGTAGGCTTCCGCGGCGTCGATCATCCCCCCGGTGAGAAGGAGCTCCAGTGCCCGCCCCCGGCCCACCAGACGGGGCAGCCTGGCCGTTGCCCCGTAGCCCGGACCGATCCCGAGCTTGACCTCGGGTTGGCCGAATTTGGCATGCTCCGCCGCGATCCGGATGTGGCACGCCATTGCGAGCTCGCATCCGCCACCGAGGGCAAACCCGTTTACCGCGGCGATCACAGGTTTCCCGCATCGCTCCAGTCGCCGGAATACGAGCTGGCCGACGATCGAGCGAGCCTTCCCTTCGAGGGGCCCTTGAGCGGCCAGCTCGCTGATATCGGCCCCGGCGACGAACGCCTTCTGCCCCGAACCGGTCAGGATCACACCGCGCACGGCCGCGTCGGTCTCGATCCGGGTCACCGCATCTCCCAGCTCAGAGATGACGGTAGCGTTGAGGGCGTTCAGCTTGTCAGGACGATTGACCGTGACCCGGGCGATACCGGTGTTGAGGTCGAAGAGGAGGGTTGTCGGCATAAAGGGTCTAGGGTCGAGGGTCGAGGGTCGAGGGAGATTCAGACCAGACGCCAAAACGTAATGCGTTAGAGCCCGGACCCTAGAGTCTAGACCCTCGACTCTAGACCCTCGACTATCTTTTTCGCATGCCCATTCCATCCCCGATTGCATGGACCGCGGATCACGCGGTACGCATCCTTGACCAGACACTCCTCCCCGGGCAGGAGGTGCACCTCCTGCTGGATTCCGTCGAAGCCGTCGCCGAGGCGATCCGCATGCTCCGAGTCCGAGGGGCGCCGCTGATCGGCATCGCGGCCGCCATGGGGGTAGTGCAGGTGGGGCAGCGGGGCAGCGGGGCAGCGGGGCAGACGCTTCAGGCGGTTAAGGCAGCGTGCGACACACTCGGCGCCACCAGGCCAACCGCCGTGAATCTCCACTGGGCACTCGACCGGATGCTGCGGCGCGCCGAGCAGGCCTGCGGAGCCGGCGAAGACCTGCGGGACGCGCTTATTGCGGAAGCCACGGCCATCTGGGATGAAGACCGCGCGATGTGCGACCGCATCGGCGAGCTGGGTGCCTCGCTCATCCCTGGAGGCTCGACGGTGTGTACCGTCTGCAATGCGGGAGCACTTGCTACCGGTGGGATCGGCACCGCCCTCGCACCGGTGTACACGTTGCACCGCTCGGGGCGGTCGCCCCACGTGGTGGTGCCCGAGACCCGCCCGCTGCTCCAGGGGAGCAGGCTCACCGCCTGGGAGCTGACTCAGGCAGGCGTGGATTGCACCCTGATAGGAGACGGGATGATCGCGAGCCGGCTCCGGCTGGGCGACATCGCCTGCGTCATCGTCGGTGCCGACCGGATCGCGGCCAACGGAGACGTAGCCAATAAGATCGGGACCTATGGCCTGGCTCTCGCCGCCCGGGCGCACGGCATTCCATTCTACGTCGCCGCTCCCAGCTCGACCATCGACCTCGCGACTCCGGACGGGTCCCGGATTCCCATCGAGCAGCGGGACGCGAGCGAGGTGGCGTCCTGGCAGGGCACCCGTACGGCGCCTCCCGGAATCAAAGTGTGGAATCCGGCATTCGACATGACCCCCGCAGAGCTCATCACGGCCATCATCACGGACAAGGGAATCTTCAAACCGAACGAGATCGGTCACGCCGAGGCTGTCGGGCAGCGACATGCGGACTAAGACCACTCTCTGTCGAGATATTGACCGGGTCCCTGTGTCTTCCGGGCTTCCGTGGTGGATTTTGCGGAGCTAATGACATCCATCCTTGCGCTCGATCAGGGCACCACCGGCTCGACCGCGCTGGTCATCGGCCAGGACGGCTCCGTGCTGGGCCGTGGATACCGCGAGTTCACCCAGTACTTTCCCCAGCCCGGCTGGGTCGAGCACGACCCCGAGCAAATTTTTCGGGTGTCTGTAGAGGCGATGCGGGAAGCGATGGCGGTCTCGGGCGAGCGTCCGGTCGGGCTTGGGATCGCCAATCAACGGGAGACTGTGGTGCTGTGGGACCGGCGCACTCTCGCTCCCGTGGCTCCTGCAATTGTTTGGCAGGATCGCCGCACCACCGATCGGTGCCGCGAGCTCCGGGACGCCGGCCTGGAGCCCATGCTCCGCGAGCGCACCGGCCTCGTTGCCGATCCATACTTTTCGGCCACAAAGCTGGAGTGGTTGCTCCGGGATGCCGGACTCAAGCGACGAGCTGGCAAGGGTGAGCTTTCCGCTGGGACCATCGAGAGCTGGCTGGTGGCCAAGCTGACCGGCGGCAGGGCTCACGTAACAGACCACACCAATGCCTCGCGAACCCTGCTGTACGATCTCCGCGCTCGCGACTGGTCGCCCGAGCTGCTGCAGCAGTTCGGGGTGCCATCTGAAGTTCTGCCCACCGTGGTGCGGTCCGCCGGAGTCGTGGCTGAGACCGATCCCATTCACCTGGGAGGCTCTCTCCCCATCGCCGGCCTGGCCGGAGACCAACAGGCGGCGCTCTTCGGCCAAGGCTGCGTCTCGCGAGGGCTGGCCAAGAACACCTATGGCACTGGCGCTTTTCTCCTGGTGTTCGCCGGCGATCGAGTTCCCTCGCCGGCTCAGGGCTTGCTCGCCACGGCTGCCTGTGGTCCCGCGGGCGAGCCGGCCTACGCGGTTGAAGGCAGCGTCTTCGTAGCCGGCGCCGCGGTGCAGTGGCTGAGGGACGGGCTCGGCATCATCGATCAAGCGGCCGACACCGAGGCGCTGGCCCGGGGCATCCCCGATACCGGCGGGGTCTACTTCGTCCCAGCTTTCGTGGGGATGGGCACACCGTACTGGGAGCCCGAGGCCCGGGGCAGCATCACCGGTCTTACTCGGGGGACCTCTCGGGCCCATCTGGCGCGGGCGGCCCTGGAAGCGATGGCGTACAGCAGCGCGGAGCTTCTGGAGGCGATGAGCTCCACCATAGGGCAGACGGTACCGGCGCTGCGGGTAGATGGCGGTGCGGCCGCCAACAATTGGCTGATGCAGTTCCAGGCGGATGTCCTGGGTATTCCGGTCGAGCGCCCGGACCTGGTGGAGACCACGGCTCTGGGTGCTGCTGGGCTGGCCGGCCTGGCGCTCGGCGTCTGGCGAACCACCGGCGAGTTCCTTCAGGGCCGGAGATTCACCCGCTTCGAGCCCGAAATGGGAGTTGAAGACCGGAAGGCTTGCGTTGCCGGCTGGCGGAGAGCGGTCTCGGCATCGCTGGCCTGGGCGCGATCGCAGTAATTCGAGCTATATTCCCCCATCGAACTCTCCGGAGGCACCGCATGAAAGCAGGCCACAAATTCATTGTAGGTGCCGCCCTCATCGTTGGGAGCGTGGGATTTCTCATCGCCGAGGGCGTCAAGGAGACCGGGGTCTACTTTCTGACGCCGGCCGAGCTGGCCAGCAAGACAGCCGCTGACCCCACATTCGTGGAGAACGTCGGGTTCAAGGTGGGGGCCAGGGTGGTGCCGGGATCGGTCCGGCGCGATCCGAGCGCGCGACGTATCGACTTCCAGGTCTCGGATGGGATAAAGACCTACCCCGTCACCTATCACGGTCTCGTGCCCGACACCTTCACCGACGCCAACGACATCGAAGTCGTGGTCGAAGGCCGTCTCGGGCGCGACGGCGTCATCCGCGCCACCGACGTCCTCGCTAAGTGCGGCTCCCGCTATGAGGCCGTTCCCAAAGCCTAGGCACCAATGACGCTACTCGGTGAGTTCGCGCTCTGGGCCGCCTTTGTCCTCGGGCTCTGGTGCGTCGTACTGTCGTTCTCCGGCCGATGGCAGGGTCGTCCCGACCTGAGCGCGACGGTGGTCCGCTCGATCTACGCCATCTTCGGGTGTCTGATCGTGGCGTCGTTGTCGTTGTGGAAAGGCCTCATCTCCCACGACTTTAACATGGAGTATGTCGCGGCCTATACCTCCCGTAACCTCCCCAGCTCGTACATCTTCTCGGCCTTCTGGGCCGGACAAAAGGGCTCGCTGCTGTTCTGGGCCGTGGTGCTCTCGCTCTTCTCCAGCGCGGCCCAGCTGCTCACCCCGCGGCGCTTCGACTACCTGATGCCCTATGTGGCGGGTGTCACCGCGGCCGTCATCACCTTTTTCGTCACCGTGATGATCTTCGCCGCCGATCCATTCGAGCGGCTCGCCTTCACGCCGGCTGACGGAAGAGGGCTCAACCCACAACTGCAGAACGTCGGGATGGTCATCCACCCACCGATGCTCTACCTGGGCTACATCAGCCTCACCATTCCGTTCGCCTTTGCGATGGCTGCGCTCCTGTCACGCCGGCTGGACACCGGATGGATCCACGCCATCCGCAAATGGACCCTCGTCTCCTGGCTCTTTCTCGGTATAGGCATCACGCTCGGCATGTGGTGGGCCTACGTCGAGCTGGGCTGGGGCGGCTACTGGGCCTGGGACCCGGTGGAGAACGCGAGCCTGCTTCCCTGGCTCACCATGACGGCGTTCCTCCACTCGGTCATGATCCAGGAGAAGCGGGGGATGCTGAAGCGGTGGAACTTCAGCCTGATCATCGGGACGTTCCTGTTGAGCATTTTCGGCACCTTCATTACCCGCTCCGGGGTGATCGCCAGCGTGCACAGCTTCACCCAGTCGAATGTGGGCTACTTCTTTCTCGCCTTTCTGGTGATAGCGGCAGTTCTGGCCTTTACGCTGCTCTATACCCGGTGGGCGTTGCTCGAGCCGGACGTGCAGCTCGAGTCGGTGGTGAGCCGTGAAGCCGCCTTCCTCTTCAACAACCTCCTCCTGGTAGGGATCGCCTTCTCGGTTCTGTGGGGAACGCTGTTCCCCATTCTGTCCGAGCTCGTGCGGGGCACCAAGATCACCGTTGGGGTTCCGTTCTTCAATCGGGTAAACGTCCCGCTGGGCCTGCTGCTGCTGGGGCTCACGGGCGTAGGCCCGTTGATCGCCTGGCGGAAGGCGTCGACCAGCAATCTCAGGCGACAGTTCATCGCGCCCCTGGTCTCTGGCTTGGTCACTCTAGGGGCCCTTCTTGCCGTTGGAGTACGGGACTTCTACGCCACCGTCGCGCTGTCACTGGCTGGATTCGTGGCCGGGACCATCGTGCAGGAGTTCTACCGGGGAGTTCGGGCTCGCAGGCGGATGCATGGGGAATCGATCCCGCTGGCCTTCGCCCACCTGATCGGCCGGAATCGGCGGCGTTACGGCGGATATATCGTGCATGTGGCTGTGCTGATCTACTTCGTGGCGTTTGCCGGCATGGCGTTCAAGCGGCAGCAGGAGGCCACGCTCAAGCCGGGCGACTCGGTGGAGATGAGCAGCCCCTTCGGCCATCGGTACCGATTTACCCACATGGGAATCTCGCAGTACGAGGCGCTCAACCGGATCGTCTCCGCCGCGACGGTGGAGGTGACCAAGGATGGACGCTCCCTGGGCCTGATGACCTCCGAGAAGCGGCAACATGTGGACAGCTTCAGGCGGCCCACGTTCGAGCCTTCGACCGAGGTCGGCATTCGCAGCAATTTGCAGGAGGACCTGTACATC
>JBDTUV010000145.1:0-6646 GCA_040007575.1 Gemmatimonadales bacterium | reverse complement strand
CCCGGGCGAATTATCTACGCCAGTTCTACCGGCGCGATTGGTACGACCCCGTCAACTATCATATGGTGCTGAACACCGGACTTCTGGGCTTGGACGGCGCTACCGAGGTGATCGTGGGAGAAGCCAGAAGGCGGGGGTGGGTCGACAACAAAACGTAAGCGGGGAAACAAATACGTGAGCGGGGGCGCCCCTTACCGCTCACGCTCTTTCTTCCCCGCTCACGCTTTTAGTTCTCCTACCCGAAACTGATCCCGCCCTTCCCGTACCCCGGCTCCCTCCGCTCCGGCTTCGCACGGGTGTAGCCCAGCTCCTCGCTGCGGCTGATCCGCTTCTGGGCCGCCAGGCCCTCGAGCACCAGCTCACAGGCTGCCACCTGTCGAGGCGCGTCCTTGCTCGTGGCCAGGCCGAACTCAGACACCAGCTCGAGCAGTCCTGGCACCATGCCGAAGCCCTTGAGGCACAGGTCGGATCGCTCGTCGCCCGAGACCTTGAGGGCGCCTCCTTGATCGAACCACGCCACGATCTTTCCCAGGTCTGCGCCACCCATGCGCTCCTCCATGACCCGACCCGCCGCCCGCCGGATGAGATCCCGGGCGATGGTGTCTCCCCCCTGCAGCTCGCCTTCGTACTCCAGCTCGAGCTTGCCGGTGATCGATGGGACCGCCGCATAGACATCGCTCACCCGCGGTACAACTCGGTCCTCCCCCAGCGCCACTGTACGCCGCTCGGCGTTGGAAACGGCGTTCTCGAGAGCGCTGATGGGCAGTCGCTGGCTTACGCCTGATCGCTTGTCCACCCGCTTGTCCTCGCGTGCCTCGAAGGCGACCCGCTCGATGACTTCGAGAACGAAATCGGGAATGTCGATGGCCGGGCCGCCGCGCTCGGTCCACGCCTCCTGAGAGGTGATCTCCATACCCAGCTGCACGGTGCGGGGGTAATGAGTGATTACCTCGGAGCCGATCCGGTCCTTCAATGGGGTGATGATCTTGCCGCGGGCCGTGTAGTCCTCGGGATTTGCGGTGAAGGCGAGGAGCACGTCGAGCGGAAGTCGTACCGGATAGCCTTTGATCTGGACATCGCCCTCCTGCATGATGTTGAAGAGGCCGACTTGCACCTTACCACTCAGGTCCGGCAGCTCGTTGATGGCGAAGATCCCCCGGTTGGCTCGAGGCAGCAGGCCGAAGTGCATGGTGAGCTCGTCCGAGAGCAGGTGCCCGCCGCGTGCCGCCTTGATCGGGTCGACGTCTCCGATGAGGTCGGCGATGGTGACATCAGGCGTGGCGAGCTTCTCGACGAAGCGCTGCTCCCGGCGCAGCCACGTGATCGGAGTGGCGTCGCCGCACTCCCCCAGCACCTCCCGGGCGTACTTCGAGATCGGGGCAAAAGGGTCGTCGTTTACCTCGCTTCCGGCCACGATGGGGATGCGCTCATCGAGCAAACCGGTGAGCTCGCGCAGGATGCGGCTCTTGGCCTGGCCGCGAAGGCCAAGCAGGATGAAGTGATGCTGGGCCAGCAGCGCGTTGACGATCTGGGGCAGGATGGTGTCCTCATACCCCACGATGCCTGGAAACAACGGCCCGGCAGAGTTCAGTCTGGCGAGAAGGTTCCGCCGGATCTCTGCCCGGACGGTACGGCCCCGCAGCGGCGGACCCGCCCAGCGACTGTTCTTGAGTTCACCCAACGTTCGTGGTTCAATCATGGCTTGATTCGCTTCAAATGCGGGGTGAGATTTGCCGTGGCTAAGCTATGGGCCGGTAATATCTTAGGGGAATGTCGCCAGCGGTGCACCGGCTCAGTCGCGAACGGTCATCCCGCGGATCTGCAAGTTCGCTCACCTTGCACAATCCAAACCGGTGACGTACCTTCGCCCCACGTCTGCCCGGCGCGAACGGCTCAGACCCGAATTCCACTGCCAACTGCCCCCTGATGGAGAGACGATGAAGACGATCCTGTTGATGACCGCGGTTCTCGTGCTTGCTGGCTGTGGTGAGAAGAAGGGTACCACGTCCGGCGCCGATACGTCCGGCATGGCTCCGGCCATGGCTGACAGCTCGGGCATGATGCACTCGGATTCCATGATGAAGCGGGACACGGCCAAGTAACAGGGTCACGAGTCTCGCTGTCCGACGGGCCCTGAGCTTTGCTCGGGGCTCGTTCGTTTTGGTGGCATCACCCATCGAGGTCTTCGGGCCCAAACGGCAGCGCCACCACGGTGGCCGGCTGCCCGCCCGCCAGCAGCTCCTCACCCACGCCGACCTCGCGGCGGATCAACCCCAGTCCGATTGCGCGGTCGTCCAGACTGAGCGTGGAACGCACGCTTCCCACCTCGCGCTGGCCTTTATTGATGGTCCGGCCATCGAGTGGCTCCGGTCTCCGCCAGCGCAGGCCGCGGAGCTCGCGGTTGGTATGACCCCTGAAGTGCAACCGCGCGACCGTCTCCTGCCCGGTGTAGCAACCCTTGGTATACGACACGCCGCCGATCTGGTCATACCGCACCTCCTGCGGCAGCGTCCGCTCATCGATCTCGGCGCCGAGGGCGGGCCAGCCGCAGAGGATCCTGGCGGCCTGCAGGTCTTTCTCCTCACCAGGGAGCGCGCCGGCCGACAGCAGCCGGGAGCTCAGGGCCGCCACAGCAGGCTCGGCGCCCACCGCCAAGGCCACGAACGGTGCGGCTTCGGGCGCGAGCGCCAAGGCCACGGGGCTCACCTCACCGCCCACCGATGCTACTCGTCCTGAGGACTCCGGCATGCCGACTCCGGACACGGCCAGGGTCTGAAATCCATGCGCGCCGATCAGCCAGGCCACGCGAGCCTCACCCGTGAGATCGGTGACTCTAGCAAGGCGAGGAGGGAGCTGCCGCCGGAAGAGATCGAGCGACGCTTCGTGTCCCGAACGGGGAGCAATGAGAGTAAGGGCGTCCGCCTGGCGAATGACCCAGTAGTCGACGACCAGCGCACCCTTGGGGGTGAGCAGGGCACCATAGACCAGGCTGTTGTCGCCGGGCTTTACCAGATCGTTGGTGAGCAGCCCCTGGAGACAGGTGAGCGCGCCCGGACCCTGTATCCGGAAGACGGCGGGCTCGCTGGTCACCAACACCGCGCCGTGCCGCACCTCGGACAGGCGGTCTCGATCGAGAGTCAGGTCGAATTCAGACATGAGCCCAGGGCAGCTCGGCCGCGTCATGCCCCACGAAGTCTTGCCACACGAGATCCGCGTTGCTGAAGGTGTCCTCCGGGTGGGAGGTGGCCAGGATAGCACAGCGAAGGCCGGCGGCGCGGGCGGCATTTAACCCTGGTATCGAATCCTCCACCACTACGCAGCGTTTGGTGGCGAGCTCCAACTTTTCGCGGGCCCGATTGTAGCCCTGCGGATCGGGCTTGCAGGCGCCGACGTCTTCCGCCGCGATAATCTCGGCGAAATGGGGGCGCAGACCGGCCAGCTGGAGCACCAGGTCGATCTCGCTTCGGAGGGCGCCGGACACAATGGCGAGCTGAAAGCCATCCAGTGCCGCGTTCTCGATGAAATCGGCAACGCCTGGCACCAGCCGCATGGAGGCACGGATCGCTCGCTCGTACTCGGCATGCTTCCGGGCGATCGCTTCACGAAGCGAAACCTCGTCGTGCGCGCGCCCCATCCGTTCGAAGGTAAATCGGAAGCATTCACGATCATCGAAGCCCAGATACTCTCGGAAATAGGTCTCCCGGTCGAGCGTATACCCGTATTCGGACAGCGTTGCGATCAGCGCGTCGCAATGCTGTGACTCATCGTCGACGATGACGCCATTGAAGTCGAACAGGATGCCGGAGGTCATGGAGAAGGTATAACCGGGGCGATGAGAAGTAAGAAGTGAAGGAGGGTCAAGGGTCTAGGGTCTAGAGTCTAGATTATACCGTAGAGGTCACACTCAGTTCGGCCTCAGACCCTGGACCCTCGACTCTCGACCTCATCGTAGTATCCGGCCTCATCATACGACAAATCCAGCAGCTCCACCGGGTGCGCCACGCCAATGGGAAGCCGGGCCGCCCTGAGCCCGGCGCCGATCTGCATCAGACAGCCCGGGTTGCCGGTGACGATCAGATCAGGTCGGGGCCTGGCCTGGGCGACGCCCGCGATTTTGTTATCGAGAACCGCCCGGGCCATGGCGGGGCGGAGGACTGAGTAGATCCCCGCGCTGCCGCAGCAGCGGTCCGATCCAGGCAGGAGGCGGAGACGCAAACCGGGGACCGCCTCCAGCATGGCGAGGGGCGCCTGATGGACACGCTGGGCGTGCTGCAGGTGGCAGGGCGCGTCATAGGCCACGTCCAAACCGATCGGTGCGCCCGGCCGCGGACCTCGCTCGGCGAGCAGCTCGGACACGTCACGAACTTTGGCGGCCACTCTCGCGGCGGCGTCCGAACCCAGCAGGCGGCCGTAGTCCTTGAGCAGTGCGCCGCAACCGGCACTGTTCACCACGATGAAATCCGCCCTGCCCTCGAGGGCAGCGAGGTTCACCGCCCCCAGCGACCGCGCTGCGTTGAGGTCTCCCGCATGCTCGTGCAGCGCCCCGCAACAGGCCTGGCCCGGGGCCTCGATTACGCGATAACCGTTCACCTCAAGGGTTCGTTTGGTGGCCTCGTGCACGTGGCTGAACAGCGCATTCATGACACAGCCGCGGAAGAGAACCACCGTCGGTGAGTCGGCGGGGCGGCGGGGCGGCGGGGCAGTGATGCTGCCCGCAGGACTCCTCTCCTCCTGCAGCGGCTGCCCACCCGCCCAGGGGGCACCCGCCCCGCTGCCCTGCGGTCCTACGGCCTTCCTCTTTTCTGCTTGCTCGGTCATCTCGGCTGAGGACGCTAACATGCCCATCCCGAATCCAAGCCGGCCTCCGCCGGACAATAGGTGAGGCAGGCCGGTAGCCCGAAGCGCGCGGGCCATGGCGAACAGGGGTCGCCAGATCTTCCCGTATCGGAACACACCCAGGACCAGCCGGGCAAGCGGGGAGAGTCCCCGAGCCTGGAAGATCTGTTCTCGGGCGGCTTCCAGACCGCGACCATAACCCACGCCGGAGGGGCAAGCCGGCTCGCAACCCCGGCAACCGAGACACGCCTCGAGGTGTTCCAGCAAGGCAGGATCATTGGGGCTCATTTCCCCCCGCTCGAGGGCGCGCATCAACACGATGCGACCTCGCGGGCTGTGGCCCTCGTCTCCGGTGACCAGATAGGTAGGGCACGCGGGAAGGCAGAAGCCGCAATGCACGCAAGGGTCGAGCGCCGAGTAGCCGCTCACTTAGTCGGCTCCCTCCAGCGCCACGTTGAGGCACTGACCTGGGTCGAAGGTGTCGCGCAGCCGGCCGACGATCTGGCCGACTCCCTCCCGGTAGGCACCGAAGTGCCCCAGTGCACGGCGTACCGCCCAGGGGGCACGCTCGAGGGTCATGGGGATCTCGCGGGCGGCCGCGGCGCGACGCAGGGCGCGGAGCTGTTCCAGCGGTGCATCGCCCGTCCAGCGGATCATTCCCAGCCCCGCGCCGGCCGAAACCAGTCCCTCGTCGAGGTCGTGGGAAAGGAGGTCAATGGCTTCGTCGATCCCGTCGCCCAGCACACCCAGCCGCAGCGTGATGGGGCCGCCCAGACTGCCCCGTGCCGCCACGCTCCAGAAGGCGGCGGTTCGGTCCGCCGGGAGCGCCTGCCAGCGCTGCTCGGCGATGGAGCCCAGCCGACGCACGTCCGACTGGACCGCCGCGTCGGTCCCCACGAAGCGGGCGGCCAGCACCCAGTCCGACTCGGCCGCGAGGGCGGGGGAGAGCAGCTCCAGTGCGCTGGGCAGCAGGTGGCCCGACATGAGCTCACGCGCGGCCGAGGTGAGCGCATCGCGCGCTCCTCGCGCCACCAGGGTTACGTCGGCCCGGGGCAGCGCCCGGAGCCTGAGGTGGACGTCGGCGATGATCCCGAATCCGCCGAAGCCTCCGACCTGCAGCTTGGTGAGGTCATAGCCGGCCACATTCTTCACGACCCGGCCACCGGCGTTCACCAACCTTCCATCACCGGTGGCTACCGTGCAGCCGAGCACATGGTCTCGCACTGGCCCGTAGCCGTGACGCAGGGGGCCGGCCGTAGCGGTTGCAACGACCGAGCCGATGCTCCGGTCGGGACGGCCGGGCGGATCGATGGCGAGCCACATGCCGTAGTCGGCCAGCCGGCGTCTCAGCGCCTCGAGCGAGGCCCCCGCCTGGACGGTAGCGACGAGATCCGCCGGGCTGACCGACACGATCTGCTCCAGCGCACGAGTACTCACCGCGAGGTCGGCGGGCGCATCCGGGGGAAGCCAGGTGCCTCTGCCTTCGACCCGGATTTTCCAGCTCTCCTCGTGCGCCAGACGGCATACCAGCGACAGTGCGTCGCTGGAATCCGGACTGGCCCGGGCTACCCCATTGGCGTCGCGGTCAACTCCTGAGGTGCCGAGCAGGGCCCGAAGGCGGGTGAAGATTGCGTCGCTCATTGGCGTGCGCTCTTCACTGCGTGCCATTCACGGCAGGCGTGTACCGGAAAGACTTTGCCGGGATTGGCCCGTTCGGCGGGATCGAATACCCGGCGGACAGCCCGCATGGCGCCGAGGGTCTGGGCGTCGAAGATCCAGGGCATGTAGTCGAGCTTGTCGGACCCGACCC
>JBDTUV010000144.1:0-6697 GCA_040007575.1 Gemmatimonadales bacterium | reverse complement strand
GCTGGAGCGACGTGCTGATCACCGCGCTGACTGGCGGCCTGATCGTGCCCCGCTCCGTGACGTTCGAAGGGGTCGTGACGAAATAAGCTCGACCAACATCTCCGCGCTCTTCTCCGCTGCCCCCACGCCACTCTCCACTACCCCCCGTCCGCGCCTGCCCAGATCCCTCCGGGCGGCTTCGTCGCTAATCCAGTCATTCCACTGCGCCTCCAGGGCGGCGGCAGACCTCCGGGCGACACCGCTGGGGAGTGATGCGGCCCCGCCGGCTCGAAGGAGCAGCTCCGCGTCTCGGCTGCGGCGCCACCGGGGCCCGAACGCCACTGGAACACTCCAGGCCGCCGGCTCGAGCACCGAGTGAAGTCCGGCACGACCAAATCCACCGCCCACATACGCCATGGTGCCGGCCCCATACAATGCAGCCAGCAGTCCGACCCGGTCGACCAGCAGGAATGGTGTCGGGCCGACTGCGGCGCTCAAGCGCACCGGCGCCGGCAGACCTGTGGCCGCTGCCTTGCGCTCAATGGCATTCAGGTGGGCCTCAGTGGGCTCATGCGGGACGAGGATCAGGCGGGCCTCCTGGGTGCGACGCCGAACACCCGCGAAGGCACGGAGGAGCACCGCCTCGTCCAGGGGCCATGTGGAACCCGCCACCATGGTGGGGGCCGCGCGCCCGAAACGGAGCAGGGGATCGGCCGGATCCACGCCGGCAACCCGCTCGATGACGCTATCGAAACGCGGATCGCCCAGCACCCGGATCCGCTCGGCAGGCACGCCCAGGCGCGTAAGTCGAGTCGCGTCGTCGGCCGAGATGGCGGCAGCTGCCGCCACGGCTTTGTAGCCGGGGGTCAGGAGTGCCCTTATGGGCCAGCGGAGCCGCCCGCTCCCGCGGCTCACCGTGGCGGCGACGATTGCCACCTCGGTTCCGGTGGTCGAAGCTCGGGTAGCCAGCTCGGGCCAGAGGTCCAGCTTAGCGAAGACGAGGAGGTCGGGTTGCAGCGCACCCAGGACCCGGTCCACGCTGTGGGGAAGGTCGTAGGGCAGATAGTCGGCCACATCCACCGTGAGTCCAGCGGCCAGCCTCTCCGCCGAGGGACTGAAATGGGTGTAGACCACCTGACAATCGGGCCGTAAACGGCGAAGGTGACGGATCACGCTGTCTGCCTGGAGTCCCTCACCAACAGACGCCGCGTGGAACCAGACCAGAGGGCGCGCATCGTTGCGGCTGGAGCGGGCCCAGTCCAACAGTCGCTCTCCCGCATCCCGCCGTGCCCTTGTGGCAGCGCGGAGCCTGGACGATAGGAGTCCAAGCGAGGGAACCAGCGCAGTTCCGAGGCGGAGCGCTGTGCGGTATCCCCACGTTGTGGAAGGCATGGCGGGCAATGTTGCCGGACGCAGTGATCTGGTCAACTGCTGCCTGCCGAAGGTCTTGCATCGAATCAGTGAATCCGGCTAACATTCCTTCGGCAGTACGTGTTCCACCTGCAACCGAGGGAGGTGATCCATTGGCACCCCTCGCCCTCCGCGTCTTACCGTAGCCTCCCCGTAAACCAACGACTTAGCGGACCTTCTCCGGCATCCCAACCGGCGTAATACCGCTTTTTCTCCGTCCAATCTGGACCAGACTTGGACCAAATGACCGTGCCCATCGCTTCCTATTAGTAAGGTCTATGCGCGGTTGGTACACCTAGAGCGCCCGGGGGGCCCCTGGGGGGTCAGGCGGGTCCGAAGGCCTCGCCCACGCGTCGCGATCACCTTACTCGTGGCGTCGATCAGCGGCTCGCCCCGAGCATCGCGCAACAGGGATGGGCGCCATCGATTGATACCTTTTGGGTAGTGAAGTCCGCCCAGACCTTCTGCCCCGTCTTGAGAGACGCTAGCAGCCTGGCACCGTTGATCGGCTCGTAGGGATCTATACGGAACTGGAAGGACCGCTTCGTTGTCGGATCGAACGCTGTGGCGGTGCCAGCCCTCGCGTCGATCGCGGTGATGCTGCAGCAGGGCTGCTTCCCAGCCGCCTTATCGGTGACCACAACGGCCCCGGCTGGCTGCTGGATCTTCGTGAGGCCGACCTCCAGCGCAGAGAGCCGCGCGGCGACCTCCTCACGGGCCAGCCCGCCAGTGGCGTACTCAACTACATGAATTCCCGAGCCGGGACGCGTGAGGAAGGGAACGTTGGTGAACTGGCCGTCGAAATTCCGAACTCCATGCTTGACTTCGGTCACGAGGCCCTCCCCCGCCACCCGAACGTCATAGATCCCCACTGGAAGAGCCGGAGAATTCCATCCACTGGACGAGGAATTGCCAAGGACTATTTCGTCCTGAGCGACGATGTCGCCCCCGCGAAGGATGGAAATCATCGCTGTTCCCAACTTCGGCGTAGTCCCGCCCAACGAACGTATGCTGACGGAAAAGTGGCCTTCCTGTGCCACGGACGTGGTGGGGGTGCTGAACGCAGTGCCAAAGCCTAGTGCGCACGCGAGTGCGCCGAAGCGGCCCGACATCGACCTGCTGAAGTTGCTGCGCATAGGAATGCTCCTTTGCCCTGCCGGGGCGATAACGAGGCCTTGGATGGTGGTCTCTCTGTTCCACGGACGGCGGGACTCACTTGTGCGGGGGCTCTTTCGAGGATAGGACCACGGGTCGCGGCGGCTGTCTCGGTAGCTGGCGTCGAACGCTCGCCGTGCCCGCCTGGAGGTTGATAATCTCGAAAGGGCTGGAGGAGTACCCGCCGTTCGCGGAGGCCGAGCAGGACGCCTAGCCGGCTCCCTCTGGCATTTGGCGGCGCTGTGTGATTAGCTTTTTGTTACGTCCTGAAAGTGAGAAAGGGACGCGATAACCGGGGCAAACTGGACCAGCAAACTGGACCAGCAAACTGGACCAGCGAAACACAGCCCCAGCAACCACAACAAGTTATCAACCGTGAGGAGGTGATCCATTGTCTACAGCGTCAAGGGTCGCCTGCGGCCACTAGTAAGCGCTGCAAGCTAAGAACCCAGGCGACACTTCGAACCTGGGGGGGCCGCTAATAGCGGCCCCTTTTTTTGGGGTATCCTTCGCAGAACATGCCAGCCTCGATCTCCAGTTACTGGCGCATCACCCGCGCGCCCCGATACAGCCTGACCTTCGCACTGCCGCTGCTGGTGGCATACGAGGTGCTCGCCTTTTCACTCTCCCACGATGAAGTGAGCGGCGTGCGAAACGGCGCTGACGTGCTGCTCAAGAGCATTTTTCTGGCGATGGGTGGGCGGAGCGGCCTAGTTGTGTTCGGTGCTCTACTGGTTGGTGGAGGCGCCTGGCTGGTCTGGCAGGACTACCGCAGGTCGAGGACCCTGGATCCGCGCATCTTCGGGCTGATGGCGGTGGAGTCGGTGGTGTACGCGCTAGCGTTCGGCCTGGTAATAGGCAGGCTCACCAGCCTCCTGCTTCCCGGTCTCTCCATTCTTTGGACTGGCTCAGCGAACAGCTGGAGCCTGCCGACCCAGCTCATGATCTCTCTGGGAGCGGGGATTTACGAGGAGCTGCTCTTCCGGGTAATTCTTGTCTCCGGGCTCGCGTTGATGGCGCGAAGGGCACTGGGTTGGAGCCCCACTGGGTCCGGCGTCTTTGCTGTGGTAGTCGGCGCCCTGGTCTTTTCTGCGTTTCACTACATCGGGCCGTACGGGGACCGCTTCGACCTCACCTCGTTCACATTCCGAGCGATCGCTGGAGTTCTTTTCAGTGGCCTGTACCTGTTGCGGGGCTTCGGAATTACCGCGTGGACCCACGCGCTGTACGATGTGTTTTTGGCGGTGTAGCGGGAAAGGGCGTGAAACGACCGAAGGATCTACTGGATGACACCTTGAATCACGTTCCCGTCTTTCCCGCCTTTCCCGTCCTTCCCGTATAGACTGAATCCAGCACCCGTTTGAACACCTCGAACGGCACGGCGCCTTCCAGCAGCCCGCCTTCGATATAGAACGTCGGCGTGCTGGTAGCTCCAGAACGCTGGGATCCCTCCGCCTCCGCTTTCAGCTCCTCCCGCGTCGCCGGTGCCTCGAGACAGGCAACGAGCGCCTTCTTCGACAGGTCAGCAGAATCCGCCAGGGAGACGAAGAATGGGCCCGCCTCCTTCAGTGGGGCCCAGGTGTCCTGGTACTGAAACAACAGGTCGTGCACTCGCCAGAAGCCCTGCTGCTTTGCCGCGCAGAGGGCGAGCTCCGCGGCTGCGGCTGCGTGGTCATGCACGCTGGTCAGCGGAAAGTTGACGAATACCCACCGAACCTTGCCGGGTCTGATATAGCTCTGTTCGATCCGGGGGAAGGTCTCCTGCGCGAACCTCTTGCAGTAGGGACATTGGAAGTCCGACATCTCGTATACCGTCACCGGCGCCTTCGGCGAGCCCTTGGTGCGGGTGGCTAGCGGATTTGCTGCTGACTGAGCAGCGAGGGGAGCGGCGCTCAGCAACAAAACGAGTGTGATCCTGAGGGAGTGACGAGCTTTCATGTATTCCTCAATATCGCGGTCGCCGCCGGCCGGTTCGACTGGAGGCCAGGATGGTGTCCGCATTAGCCGGAATATTCCAGTACCATTGAGAGTTGGGATCGCTGGTGTCCCAAGCCTGCGCGTGGATCCACCAGGTGCCTGGCGCCAGGGTGAAGTGGGCCCAACCGGTGGCGTCGGTGGTATCGGTAACCGGCTCCCTTCGCTGGGCTCGTGCCAGACTTCCCACGATGCTGTCGTACCCCTGGTAGGTGCTATCTTCCCAGTGCCGAACGGCCGTCCGCAGGCTCTCACTCCGGGCGACGAAATCGGCGCGAGCGTGGTCCAGAGCCGCGCGCGCGTGCCGAGCGCGGCGCTCGACCCCGACGAGCGAATCGGTCAGTCGGGTGTCATGGGCCGAGAGTGTGGCGGATTCCGACGCATTGCGCGGCAGGGAGTCGAGCCGGGCGCGAAGTAGCCGAAGCGAGTCACGTAGCGCGCCCTCGGCATAGGATAGGGCCGTGTAGGCGGTGAATGGACCTCGGAATCGTGCGAACAAGCTGTCGAGCGCGGCGGTGTCGGGGCGCGGTGAGCGGGCTCGAGTATCAAGGCTCGCCAGCACGCTGTCGCGGTCGTAGGGCAGGGCCACAACGCCGACGCCGGCGGCGGGAGTTTCAGTCGAAGCGGGGTCCGGAATCGAGACCCGCACGGCAACCTCACGGCGTTCGCCGTCGCAGCCAGTGAGCCCAGCCACCAATCCTGCGCTCAGCAGCAAGAGGCCCGCCCTGAGCAGGGTCATGGAAACGACAACGAAGAAAGCAGCGAATGGGCCACCAGCAGGAGACCGATTGAGCGCGACACGTACGAAAGCTACCGCCCTCCTCGTGGTGCTTCAACTGACGGCCACGACACTGTGGGCGCAACGCCCCGGTGTCGATACCCTGGTGCCGGCTCAGCCGGTGGGGTACGTCAACGACTTTGCCTCAGTCATCGACGCCGAGTCCGCGGCCCGGATGGAGGAGCTCCTCAAGCGGCTGCGGGCTGCCACCGGGGCGGAGGTCGGCGTGGTGACGCTTCCCTCCATAGGCGAGCAAGATCCAGCGGAGGTCGCCCTTGCCATCGGACGCAAGTGGAAGATCGGCGCCAAGGCTGAGATCGGAGACCCGCGACGCAATGCCGGCCTCGTCATGTTGCTCGTCCCGCGCCAGAATGGCCGGCCCGGGACAGGCCATATCCGCATCGAGGTGGGGCAGGGCCTCGAGGGGATCGTTCCGGATGCTGCTGCTGGGCGCATCCGCCGGGAGGACATGGGTCCCGACCTTGAACGGGAAGCGTATGGACCAGCGCTCCTGAAGGGGGTCCAGGCCCTCACAGGCGAGATCGCCCGCGGTTACGGCGTCTCGGACTCGGCCCTCACCGCGTATCGGCCTCCAGTCAAGCCCGGGAGCGGCGCCCGAACACTTAGCAACCTCCTGCCAATCCTTTTGTTCGTCCTATTCATCGTGATGAGCTCCCGTGGCGCCCGCGGACGACGCCGGAGGAGGAACGTATATTGGGGTGGCGGTCCGTGGATTGGTGGCGGCTGGGGCGGTGGAGGGGGCTTTGGTGGTGGCGGAGGCGGGTTCGGTGGCTTCGGTGGAGGCGGTGGCTTCAGCGGCGGTGGTGCCGGGGGACGATTCTGATGCGCGATTCCGTGGCTCGAGTGGTGGATGCATTTCTCACCGATGCCGACGCTCAGCTGGGTCAAGGGTATAGCGCCATTCTGTACGGCTCGGCCGCCCGCGGCGACTACATCCCGGGTCGCTCGAACATCAACCTCATGCTGGTGATCGAGCAGATCACGCCCCAAGTTCTGCGCTCCCTCGGCCGGGGCTTTACCGCCTGGCGCAAGGCCGGCCGCGAACCGCCGCTGGTTCTGAGCCGGGCGGAGTGGGATCGTGCTTCGGATGCGTTCCCCATCGAGATCACCGACATGCGGACTGCTTACAAGGTGCTTCGCGGCGCCGACCCGTTGCAGGGAGTGCGGGTCGAGCCGGCCGATCTGCGCAAGGCGCTGGAACGGGAGTTCCGGGGCAAGTTGCTCCGCCTGCGGCAAGGTTATGCGACCTACGCCCCCGATCCGGCGGCACTTGGCTCGCTCGCACTGCAGAGCGCCGCGACGATTCTGGTGTTGTTGCGCGGAGTGCTAGGCCTGCTGGGAAAGACAGTTCCGCACGACTCACTCGAGCTCGCTGCGGCC
>JBDTUV010000143.1:0-6699 GCA_040007575.1 Gemmatimonadales bacterium | reverse complement strand
GGGGGGATGCCCCAGGTCTTCGGCACCGTCACGGTGAGCGACGGCATCTCGATGGGCACCGAGGGGATGAAGTACTCACTGGTGTCTCGCGAGGTCATAGCCGACTCGATCGAGACCGCTTGCGGCGCGCAAAGCATGGACGGAGTCGTGGCCGTGGGCGGATGCGACAAGAACATGCCTGGCGCCATGATCGCGATGGCGCGGATGAACATCCCGGGCATCTTCGTCTACGGCGGCACGATCAAGCCTGGCCACTACGCTGGACGCGATCTCACGGTGGTGAGCGCCTTCGAGGCGGTCGGCCAGCACAGCGCCGGCAAGATCGATGACCAGGAGCTGCTCGAGGTCGAGCGCAGGGCCTGCCCGGGGAAGGGCTCCTGCGGCGGGATGTTCACCGCCAACACCATGTCGTCGGTGTTCGAGGCCATGGGGATGAGCCTGCCGTATTCCTCCACCATGGCCGCCGAGGACGACGAGAAGGCCGCGAGTGCGGGCCGCTCGGCCGCAGTCCTGGTGGAGGCGATTCGTCGGGGGATCCTTCCGCGTCAAATCCTCACCCGCGAGGCATTCGAGAACGGGATCGCCGTGACGATGGCGATCGGCGGCTCCACCAATGCCGTGCTGCACTTGCTCGCGATTGCCCGGGCGGCCGAGGTGCCTCTGGAGCTCGACGATTTCGAGACGATTCGGGCGCGGGTGCCGGTCCTCTGCGACCTGAAGCCGTCGGGGCGGTTCGTTGCCACCGATCTCCACCAGGCTGGGGGGGTACCCCAGGTCATGAAGGTGCTGCTGGCGCACGGTGTGCTCCATGGCGACGCGCTCACGATCACCGGCGAGACCGTGTCAGAAGTGCTCCGGGAGGTCCCAGCCGAACCCCGGCAGAACCAGGAGGTGATCCGGCCCTGGGAGCGTCCCCTGTACCCGCAGGGGCATCTGGCGATCCTCAGAGGCAACCTGGCACCCGAGGGTGCCGTGGCGAAGATCACCGGCGTGAAGACGAGCACCATGACCGGTCCCGCCCGCATCTTCGACTCGGAAGAGAGCTGCCTGGAGTCGATTCTGGCGGGAGGGATCCGGGCGGGCGACGTCATCGTGATTCGCTACGAGGGGCCTAAAGGCGGACCTGGTATGCGGGAGATGCTCGCGCCGACGTCTGCAATCATCGGTGCCGGCCTGGGCGACTCGGTGGGGTTGATCACTGACGGCCGATTCTCGGGCGGGACCTACGGCATGGTGGTGGGGCATGTTGCGCCCGAGGCGGCTGTGGGCGGAGCCATAGCGCTGGTGCAGGAGGGAGATCGCATCACCATCGACGCGGAGCGCCGGCTCCTGCAGCTGGAGATCCCCGACGCCGAGCTGGCGCGGCGCCGGGCGGCGTGGAAGCCGCCGAAGCCGAGGTACACCGCTGGGGTGCTTCACAAGTATGCCAAGCTGGTCTCCAGCGCGAGCCTTGGTGCGGTGACCGATCTCTAGGCCGGCGGCAGCGCTCGGGCCGCGGCGCTCCCGTGAGGTAGTCGGCTACTGGGTGCTGGCCATCGTCTGCCTGGTCCTGTTCTTCGGGTTGACGGCCGCGGTCCTTGCGGGCCGAGCGGACAACTGGGACAGGACGCTCATGCTGGGCCTGGCCCGAGAGCGTGAGCCAGGGCTCACGTGGTGGATGAGACTGCTCAGCGTCGTAGGCTCCGGACTGATCGAGATTCCGGTCGCGCTGTTGCTCGTCTTCGGACTTGCCGTCAGGAAGCGGAAGGCTGAGGCCTGGTGGTACACCGCTGCTGCGCTGAGCGGCTGGGCCCTGTATGCGCTGGCAAAGCTGGTGGTACAACGTCCGCGTCCCCACGTCATTCCCCGCCTCATGCACGGCGCCGGCTGGTACTCCTATCCATCCGGCCACAGCATGCTAGCCCCGATCATCTTTGGACTCGGCATCATCGTCTGGGCGGCGCCGTGGCCATCGCCGGCGCTCCGGAGAGCCGCCCTGGCGCTGGCTGCTCTCCTGGCCCTCGTCATCGGATTCTCGCGAGTGTACGTCGGAGTGCATTACCCCAGCGATGTGGCAGGTGGACTGCTGCTGGGGACTGCCTGGAGTGCGCTGGCGCTGCTGTGGTGGGAAAGACCTCGAGCAGGGCGCTAGGTCTCGATCTAGAGGGCAGGCTCCACAGCGCCGCCCCACAACACCAGCCTGGCGATCTCGGCTCCGATCTCGCTGGTGCCGAGCGTGCGCTCACCCGGACGTGCGATATCCGGTGTTCGTGCGCCCGCGGTCAGCACCGCGGCGATCGCCTGCTCGACACCGCCGGCGGCCTCGGGAAGATCCAGCCCGTACCGCAGCAGCATCGCCGCGGATGCGATTGCCCCGATCGGATTTGCGATGCCGCGCCCCGCGATGTCGGGCGCCGAGCCGTGCACCGGCTCGAACAGTCCTGCGCCATCGCCAAGGGAAGCGGAAGGCAGCAGGCCGAGCGAGCCGGCCAGCACCCCGGCCTCATCGCTCAGGATGTCGCCGAACAGATTCTCGGTGAGCAGCACATCGATCGAGGCCGGATCGGAGATCAGCCGCATCGCCGCATAATCTACGTACAGGTGCTCCAGGCGTACGTCCGGATACTCGCCGCCCAGCGTAGTCACCGTGTCGCGCCAGAGCTGGGAGACCTCGAGCACATTAGCCTTGTCCACCGAGGTGACGCTGCCACGCCGCTCCCGTGCCGAACGAAAGGCCACCCGCGCCACCCGCTCGATCTCGTCGACATCGTAGCGCAGGGTATTGACCGCACTGCGCTCATCCCGCCCTCGGGGCTCACCATAGTACAGACCGCCGGTGAGCTCTCGTACGATCAGGAGATCTACGCCATCCAATCGCTCGGCGCGGAGGGGGGACACGTGTCGCAGCGCAGGGTGGACCGCTACCGGCCGCAGATTGGCGTAGGCTCCAAGGAGCTTTCGGAGTGCCAGGAGTCCGGCTTCAGGCCGCTGATTTCCAGTAGCCCTGACCAGCGCAGGACTGCCGACGGCACCGAGCAACACGGCGTCCGCCTCCACCACAGCATCCCGGGTTCGGGCCGGCAGCGCTTCACCCGCTTCGGCCACGCCAGCCGCTCCAACGGCGTATTCGGCGGTCTTGATCCGGTAGCCGTAGAGGTCGGCCACCGCGGTTAGGACCCTTACCGCCTCGGCGGTGACCTCGGGTCCGATCCCATCGCCTGGCAGCACCGCGATCGTGAATTCTTTCATCCCTTCGCTCGGCTCAGGTCGAGACGGTTGCGCTCGAAGGCGGAAATGCGGGGCTCGTCCAGCAGTGTTCGACCAATCTCATCGAGACCGCGCAGCAGCATCTCTCGTCGGTACTCCTCGACCTCGAATGTGGCCCGGAATCCTTGGGCATCCCTCACCTCCTGCGCTTCCAGGTCTACGGTGACTTCATACTCCTTCGTTGCAGCGCAGCGTTGGAACAACTCCGCTACCACACTTTCAGGCAGGACCACAGGCAGCAAACCGTTCTGCATGCAGTTGGCGTAGAAGATGTCGGCAAACGACGGTGCGAGGATGGCGCGGAAGCCGAAATCCGCGAGTGCCCAGGGCGCGTGTTCGCGGGATGAGCCGCAGCCAAAGTTCGCGCCAGTGAGCAGCACCGTGGCGCCCTGCGACTCGGGACGATTGAGCTCGAACTCGGGGTTCGAAGTACCGTCGCTCTGGTAGCGCCAGTCGTGGAACAGGAACGCACCAAAGCCGGTTCGCTCGATCCGCTTCAGGAACTGTTTCGGAATGATCTGATCGGTGTCGACGTTAGCGCGTCGGAGCGCAGCGACCCGTCCGGTGTGCGAAACAAACGGCTGCATGGCTTCCTTTATCGATATGCATGTACCCAGGACTCGCGCAGCACTATCGACTTTAGGTGATCGTTGTAACTATATGTATAAGTTTATGTTAAGACGCGCAACTCAGGTGTAGTCTCAGGCTGCATATCGCTGTCAATCAGGGCGATCCCGGCCACCGGCGCACGCAGGTATGCCCGCACGTCAACCAGGCAGCCGGCAATTGCGGCCGCGGTGGCCATGGCGGGACTCATCAGGTGCGTGCGTCCGCCCCTGCCCTGCCGGCCTTCGAAGTTGCGGTTCGATGTAGAGGCGCAGCGCTCACCGGGACCGAGCACATCTTCGTTCATTCCGAGACACATCGAGCACCCGGGATTCCGCCATTCAAATCCCGCTTCGGTGAAGACGCGGTCCAGTCCCTCCCGCTCAGCTGCAGCCTTGACCTGACGCGAGCCAGGCACGACCATCGCTCGCACTCCGCTCGCCACTCTCCGCCCGCGCGCGACTTGGGCAGCCTCACGCAGATCTTCGATTCGTGCATTGGTACACGAGCCGAGAAACACCCGATCTACTTTGAGACCCTCGAGCGGAGTCCCGGCCCGAAGATCCATGTACTCCAGCGCACGTCGCCACGATTGCCGGTCGGCCTCCGAGTTGGCGTCACCCGGATCCGGAACCCTGCCGGTGATGTCGGTGGTCATGCCGGGGCTCGTGCCCCAAGTGACCTGAGGCTCCACGGCACTCGCGTCAAGCACGACGTGCTGGTCGAAGTACGCATCGGGGTCGCTCCGCAGCGCACCCCATAGCCTCACCGCGCGTTCCCAATCCCTGCCCGACGGAGCCTCGCGCCGCCCCGCCAGGTACGCCAGCGTCTTGCCGTCCGGCGCGATCATGCCGGCCCGAGCCCCAGCTTCAATGGACATGTTGCAAACGGTCATCCGGCCTTCCATCGACATCGCGCGGATGGCCTCGCCGGTGTACTCGATGACGTGCCCCGCGGCACCGGCGGTGCCGATCTGGCGAATCAAGCCCAGGATCAGATCCTTGGGCGACACCCCGGGCTGAGGGAGTCCGGTGAAGCGAACCTCCATGGTGCGCGGCGGAGCCTGCATCACGCACTGGGTCGCAAGGACGTGCTCGACCTCGGTAGTTCCGATGCCGAATGCCAGCGCCCCAAACGCCCCGTGGGTCGAGGTGTGGGAGTCGCCGCAGACGATGGTCATACCCGGCTGGGTGAGGCCCAGCTCCGGACCGATCACGTGGACGATCCCCTGCTCCGGTGAGTCGAGGTTGAAGAGCCGGACGCCGAACTCACGGGCGTTCCGTACCAGCGCCGCCACCTGCCGGTTCGACAGCTCGTCCGCAATCGGCAGGCTCCGGTCGCCGGTGGAAACGTTGTGGTCTACCGTGGCCACGGTGAGCTCGGGCCGGCGAACGCGCCGGCGACTGAGCCGCAATCCCTCGAATGCCTGGGGTGAGGTGACTTCGTGCACCAGGTGCAGGTCCACATAGAGCAGCGCCGGTCCCCCAGGGACCTGGCTCACTACGTGGGCATCCCAGACCTTCTCGAAGAGTGTCCGCATTTAGCGGGGCACGGGGCCGGGTACCCGCGCAGCGGGTGGTTGGCGGCGGGGCGGCTCGCTCTTCGGCCGGACCTCGTCAGGTGTGCTCTTGCTGCCCAGCGGCCCCGCTGCTCCGCTGGCCGCCTTCTTCCCCTCCTCCGACCACGGCATCATCGCCCGCAGCTCGGCGCCTACGCGCTCGATCTCGTGGTCCTTGTCCGCCTGGCGCGCGCGCTCGAAGTTGGGCCGTCCGGCCTTGTTCTCCGCCAGCCATTCTCTGGCGAATGAGCCGTCCTGGATAGCCTGGAGGATCCGCTGCATCTCCGCCCGAGTCTCATCGGTGATGACTCGGGGGCCCCGGGTGTAGTCGCCATATTCCGCCGTATCGCTGATCGAGTAGCGCATGAAGCCGAGCCCGCCGCGATACATCAGGTCCACGATGAGCTTGAGCTCGTGCAGGCACTCGAAGTAAGCCATCTCCGGCCGATACCCGGCCTGGGTCAGGGTCTCGAAGCCAGCCTTCACCAACGCGGTCACGCCGCCACACAGCACCGCCTGCTCGCCGAAGAGATCGGTCTCGGTCTCCTCCCGGAACGAGGTCTCGATGACGCCCGCCCGGGTACAGCCGATTCCGGCGGCATACGCGAGCGCGTTGGCGAGCGCCTGACCGCTGGCGTCCTGGTGCACCGCCACCAGGCCGGGCACGCCTCTGTCGGCCTCGAATTCGCTCCGCACCAGGTGGCCCGGCGACTTGGGGGCCACCATCGTCACATCCACCCCTGCCGGCGGCACGATCTCGCCGTAGTGAATGTTGAAGCCGTGGGCGAACATCAGCGTGTTGCCCGGACGGAGGCCCTGCGCCACCCCGGACTCGTAGATGGCTCGGCCATCCTGATCCGGCACCAGCATCATGATGACATCGGCTCGCTCCGCGGCTTCAGCCACCGGCCGCACATCGAGGCCCGCAGCCTGAGCCCGGTCCCATGAGGCACCCCCGCGTCGCAGACCCACGATCACCTTGGCTCCGCTCTCGCGGAGGTTGAGGGCGTGGGCGTGCCCCTGGCTGCCGTACCCGATGATGGCGATGGTCCGGCCGGCCAGGCGGCTCTTGTCGGTGTCGGCATCGTAGTACACCCGCACTGGTGCGTTCGTCATGTCACCGTCTCTGATTGAAGGTTGTTCGCCGTGCCGAGCGCGATGGTGCCGCTGCGGGCGACCTCGACCACTGTGAACGGGTCCAGCGCACGGAGGCAGGAGAGCACGAAGGCTTCGGACCCCCTGAGCTCGACGATCACGCCGTCGTTGGAATCATCCAGGACCACGCCGTT
>JBDTUV010000142.1:0-6762 GCA_040007575.1 Gemmatimonadales bacterium | reverse complement strand
GCCGCGTGCCGGACACGGTCAGCACCATCATCGCGGCGCTGCGCTCAGGCATCGGTGAGAACCAGATGATGGCCTACCTGGTCGAGATGGCCGTCCGCCTCGTCGAGCTCCACCGCGTCCTGAAGCCGACCGGCTCGCTCTACCTCCACTGCGACCCCACCGCCAGCCACTACCTTCGGATACTCCTCGACGCCATCTTCGATCCGCGTAACTTCCGCAACGAGATCGTTTGGCGGCGGACAGGATCAAATAACAACGCCAAGCGATTCGGACCGATCCATCAGACGATCTTCTATTACGCCAAGTCCGATGCGACCGAGTTCAATCAGGTGCTGATCCCGTACACCAAGGCTTATGTCGAGGAAGCGTTCACCCAGAAGGACGAACGCGGGCTCTTCCAGTCCGTTGCCCTCACTGGGCCGGGGACAAGGACCGGTGACAGCGGGAAGCCGTGGCGCGGCTACGACCCGACCGATGTTGGCCGGCATTGGCAACCGGCGTCGTACTTGTACGCGAAATACAAAGCGTTGACCGGGAAGGACCTTGCCGAGCATCCACTCCTCGAACGGCTCGACAAACTCGATGATGTCGGACTAATCCATCGGCCAACCCCAAAAAGCTCGCCCCGATACCGGTTCTATCTCGACGACGCCCCGGGAGTGCCCACGCAAGATATCTGGGCGCATCAACCTGGTACCAAGGGCGCGGTGTATGCGCCAGGGCATGGGGAGATTGACGAGGACGTGTCTTGGTTGAATGTCCGGGATGCGGAGCGGCTCGGTTGGCCGACCCAGAAGCCGATTGGTGTCCTCGAGAGAATCATCCGCGCGTCATCGAACCCCGGCGACGTCATATTGGATCCGTTCTGTGGTTGCGGGACCGCCCTCATTGCTGCCGCAAACCTCGACCGTCGATGGATCGGGATCGACATCACGTACCTCTCGATCGCAGTCATGAAAGCGCGCCTCAAGGACAGTTTCGGGATCGAGGTGCCGGTCATCGGTCAGCCGACGGAGGTCGAGGGCGCTCGGCAACTGGCCCAGGGCGACGACGGCCGCTACCAGTTCCAGTGGTGGGCGCTCAACCTGATCGACGCCCGGCCACTGGGCGGCACCGAGAAGAAGGGCGCCGATCGCGGCATCGACGGCCGCATTACCTTCACCACCGGCGCCAAGGGCGAAATGGGCCAGGCGCTGGTCAGCGTGAAGAGCGGCAAGGTCAACAGCAGCATGGTCCGCGACCTTAAGGGCACCATCGAGCGCGAAGGCGCCGAGATCGGACTGTTCATCACCCTCGAAGAGCCCTCCAAGCCGATGCTGCTCGAGGCCTCCACCGCCGGCGTCTACACCTCCCCCATCTCAGGCAAGGACTACCCGCGCATCCAGATCCTGAGCATCCGCCAGCTGCTCGAAGAGCACGCCAAGCCGATGCTGCCTCTGCTCCTGATGCCCACCTACCAGCAGGCCGATCGCATCCCCGCCAAGCAGGCCGCGGAACAGAAGGAACTGTTCGGCTAATCCTCGATCAACTGTGGCGCGAGCAAGAAGCCATCACCTTTGTCTGGCTTTATATGCACCTGAATCATGCTTGAGCGCGCTGGTACCCTATTCGATGACGCGACGCCCAACCTGTCATAGCCGCCCTCCAGCCTGCCCTGGATGACGTGCCCATCGTCTGAAACGAAGGAGGGATCCCATGCCTCGATGGCGTAAGGCCACTTGGGCCATCGTCGTCTTCTCTGCACTGATGCTCGTGTGGATTGTCGCGGGTGTCGGCGCCGTCTCCGACAGCTGCGCAGGCAAGACGGGCGACGCGCTCGTGGCCTGCGAGGCTGGCACGGCAATCGGCGGCGGAATCGCGGTGACATTCCTGATCGTCATCTGGTTCATCGGCTTCATCGTGCTCGGCCTGATCTGGCTCATGAGTCGCCCGAAGGACAACGTCGTCGTCTATGGGCCTGACGGCCAGCAGGTGAACGTTTCCGAGAAGGAAGCCAAGAAGCGCGTCGAGAAGGGCTGGACCTACCAGCCCCCAGCCCGCGGCTAGCCATCCATTCCGGCTTGGACCAACTTCTCGTTTTCGAACCGCACGAGCCTCAATACATGGAGGGAGATCATGGAAGGCAGCCAATTGCTTCGCTTAGTCGTCGGCCTGGTGGCCGCCGGACTGTTTTTCTACGCCGCGCAGCAGATGGACATTCATAGCCAATCAGGGACCAGCATCGACGAGGCCTTCTACCAGGCGATGGGCATCTTTAGCTATGCGATGGCCGCACTATCGGTTGCCGTCGTGTGGCCGGTCAATCCGCCGAAGGCCGCTGCAACTAACGGAACGGAACAAGCTCCTACCCCAGCAACCGCGGAGCCGCCCACCAGCCCAGAATCTCTGTGACCGACCCATGAAGCGCAGAGCGGCATTCGCCTCGCTGGTTGTGCTGTCGATTCTGACCGCGGCTGGTTGCCGGTCCTCGGGGAATGATGGTGGCGCAGGCGCGAGTGATGAGGCGGGAGGGGTCGGCGGCGATAACGCACCCAAGGTAATCGGCCTGGGGACTCCGGTCGTCGTCGACGGTCTGCAGATCACAGTTCAGGACGTGAAATATTCAAGGGGTTTCGAGTTCCAAGAGCCGGCCGCGGGCTACGTATTCGTCGCCTATAAGGTGTCTACACGAGCGGTCGACGGTGATCAGCTCGTGTCGAGCAGCACCTTCACGACGTCGGCCGATGGGAGTCGCCAGGGCCGATCCACGATCGTAATTACCGACCAATGGGAGCCTCTCCTCTCGTTCGAAGATCTGAAGCAGGGAAACACCATTGGCGGATGGATCGTTTTCGAAGTACCCAATCCAGACGAGTACGTCGAGCTGACCTATGAAGCGAGTGTCTTTTCCGATCAGCCGGCATTCATCCTTAGAACACGTTGCTGCACTTAGGCGAGGCAGCAGCGTGATCCGCGATCTCAAGGGCACCACCGAGCGCGAAGGCACCGAGATCGGTTTGTTCATCACCCTCAAGGACGCAAAGCCCGATGCGGCTCGAGGCTTCCACCGCCGGCGTTTACACCTCCCCCATCTCGGGCAAGGACTACCCGCGCATCCAGATCCTGACCATCCGCCAGCTCCTCGAAGAGCACGCAAAGCCGACGCTGCCCTGCTCCTTATGCCGACATATCAACAGGCCGAGCGCATCCCCGCCAAGCAGGCTGCCGAGCAGAAAGAACTCTTCGGTTAGCGGCCATATTTTCACGAGGGGAAGATCCCGTGCCCAATGACCCCACAGTACATGGCGACGTGCCTTGACCCGAGAGGCAGAAATTGATGCGCTGACGAGCGAAGTCATCCTGATTGACGGCCCGGTGCTGGCGGGCTTCGCCGCCGCTGGCCTCCTCGATGAACTCGTGGCTCTCTTCGACGGCCGCCTTTGCCGCTCTAGCGCAGCGGGCCCGGAGTTGGTTGAGCTGTCGTTTGCCGACGAGCGCGTTCCCCTGGACCTCCGGACCCGTGCTCATCCTATTGTCATTCCACCCGGGCTCGTGACGGATGACTCGCTGGTCCACGAGGAATTGGGGTTTAAGATCGAGGCCTTGCGACATGGGTGGCAGAACCCGGCTAGTAGCCCGGACGCAATCAGGAGCGGCGCCACGTCTTACATGACCGCTCACCACCGCCGGATCCCGCTGATCACTCACCGACGGGAGATCATTCACCTCTCCCGGGTGCCTGGTCATCCTCGCCGACCCACAGTTCTCGGTGCCGCCGAAGTGCTCCTATTCGCTTGTCGCGGACGGCGAGACGTTCCACACAATGCCTGGGACCGATACGTCTCGATTGCAGGGACGATAGCCGGCGAGAGTCAGGGTTGGCGGGTACCAGATTCTCATGATGACTTCGTGTTTTGCGCCGAGGAGGAGGCGCGCAAGGCCTAGGCGAATTGAAGATTCGCCATCTCTGAGAAGCGCTCATCCGACAGGTAACCGAGCCCTCGAATTTCGCTAAGTGCCGCCAAATAGTCGTCGCCAAGCTCACGAGTATTGTCGGGTCTGGGCTCGCGAGTTAGCGAGACACCAGCGCCCGCAGCGATGTCTTGAAGGGTTGTGGACGGATCTCGAACCGCGGTAAGAATCTGTTGCTTGTCGTCGGGGCTGATCTCACCCAGATCCGCAAGATGAATCGCGACCGCGGGAAGGCTTACGTCGTACTCCTGCATCGCGAGAAGCGCCTTGCGAAGCGGATCGTGCTCAGACCTCAGGAGGGACGCTAGGGATGACTCGTCTATCAAGAAATGAGCGGCGAACCAGTCGGCTGGTCGGTCGTATTGCGCGGACCCGGATGGGGACATATCCACATGATCAAAATCACGATCGATCCCGAGAAAGTGGTGCCCAAGCTCGTGCGCGGCCGTAAACCGCTGACGCCTGGGCCACCGTGCTGAGTTGACGAAGATATAGGGGATTCCGAGTCTCTTGCGGTAGGCACCCTCTAGTGAGGACTCTTCCGCGAATGGGAATCGCAACAGCCTGATCCCCAACGTCCGAATGGCTCGGAATACATCCACCCGTCCTCCTGGAGAGCCTAGGCGGTACCGTGCCGATTGCGCTGCCTGTCGAGCCTGTTCTTCAGCTCTCATCAAGCGCTCTGAGGGTGTCGATCGTCTGCCAATTCCGGACGAAGTCCTCGAACGCGGACAACGCCCGCTGAGCCTCTGCTGAGTCGGCGGTCCCACGAAATTGAATGACGTCTGACCTCCCGGCGAGTTCGTCGGGGGTAAATCCCAGGATGAGGGCTAGCCGCACCACCTCGGGTCCAGTCACCTCACGACGACCCCGTTCCAGCCTGTTTATCTGTTCGCGGCTCATGCCGGTGAATTCGGCAAGCTGCCCTTGGCTTAGCCCGAGCCGTTGTCTTTCCTCGGCGATCAGCTGTCCTGTTTCCACGAATTGCCCTCTTGCGTTTTCTCCACTCTGTCGTCTAATATGTGCCAATTCTGCACACTAGTGCTATTCCTGCAACTCCAGCAATCAACACACAGGAGTACGTTAATGGATTCCGTCAAGGACAGCACCGCTTTCCGCGTCGGTCCGAAGGTGGCTGCCAACGAGAAACTGCAGCAGGACGAGCCGGTCATCCTCTTCCCAACCACGCCAACGGATAACCACGTATTCCTGCTGGGGCGACCTCCCCTCGCCGAGTTTCTGGGATTCATCACGACCCAGATGGTCGGCGGCAACGAAGCAGACGTGGGGTCCCTCGCCGCTGAGTGGCGCGCTGCGAACGAGCACATTGAAGAACTAAAGATGAGCGAGCCTGGCGCAGCACGCGCAGCTGGCTTGGAACCACTGCCCTCCCCACTGGCACCAATTGCGGAGGAAGTCCAGCAGACCCAGGTCTACCGGCGCAGCTTCGGCATCATGCCCAGTGAGATCGCGATGCTTGATCTAGACAGCTTGGTGGTCTTCCAAAAGCAGATCAACCTCCGATATGTCGCAGAACTCCAGAGCAGGCTGGGCGAGTCCCCTTCGGACCAGCAGCTCTTCGAGTTCTGCATCCCTGCGGGGCACGAGAATCCGCAAGTCCGCGCGACCCGATCAGGGCCGAATCAATGGGTGTTCGTTTCTCCGTCTACTGACTTCCGAATGCTCGGCGCCGAGCTGATCGATCCACAAGCGATCAATCAGCCGGTTTCGTCTGGGTATCCGAGCGCCGTACTCGGCGTGGTCGTTGGATACGGTTCCAACTTCCTGAGCGCGGTCGCCAGCCACGGCAGGATGGTGCTCAACAACGGAAGCCACCGGGCCTACGCTCTCCGAGAACTCGGAATCACTCGCGTGCCCGCTGTGGTCCAGCACGTTCAGAGCAAAGAAGAATTGACAATTGTGTCGTCAGGCGATCTTACGGCGAATCCCGATCGCTACCTCGCAGATATCCGACCGCCGCTGCTTCGAGATTACTTCGACCCAGCGTTGAGGAAGATCGTAGCTGTCGAACGACACGCACGACAGGTGCGCATCCAGTTTGCCCAGGAGCAGCTGGATGTTCCCGGCTAGCGGTTGCGGCCGTGTGGACCTGTGGGCGGACTGAGCTGAACCCTCGCGGGCGGACGTTTCCTCAGCTGCAGCCGCTCGTTGAGCCGCAGTTCAGGCACTTGTAGCAGCTCCCGTTGCGGACCATGATCGAGCCGCAGTCCGAGCAGGCGGGGCTGTCCGCGGTATCGAAGATCACCGTCGGCTGCCCCTTCTCCAGGCGCTCCTCCCGTGCCGCCGCATGCCCATTGCTGGCCACGACCTTCAACCCATCCAGAATGCCCGGCACTGAATCCGGTGCTGCCTGAGCAACTTCTGCGGTAGAGGAGCTGGACGCGGTCGCCTCATCCGTCGCCAAAGCATCCTGCCCCGAAGCCTGAACTGAGCTAGGGGAGGCGGCAGCGGACGCCTCCGCCGCGAGCGTGGCGGAGCCGCGAGTGGTGGAGGTGTCCGCTGGCGCATCAGCTGTCACAGCAGACGCATCGGACAGTGTCATCTGTCGATTGATGATCCCCACCACATCCTGCTCATCCCTGCTCAGAAACTTGGTCGCCAGGTACCTGAAGATGTAGTCGATCAACGACTTGGCCATCGGGATATCCCGGTTGGTGGTGAACCCAGCCGGCTCGAAGCGCAGGTGGCTGAACTTGTTGACCAGGTCCTTCAGCGGCACGCCGTACTGGAGCGCGACGCTGACCGCGGTGGCGAAGGCGTCCATCAGCCCGGAGATGGTCGACCCCTCCT
>JBDTUV010000141.1:0-6785 GCA_040007575.1 Gemmatimonadales bacterium | reverse complement strand
GGGCGTATTGAGGAGATCTTTGCCTCCGGCGCAAAGGCAATTCCGGGCGACGAGGCGTTCAAGCTGTACGACACCTTCGGCTTTCCCATCGACCTCACGGAGATGATTGCCGAGGAGCGTGGGGTGAAGGTGGACCTCGGTGGATTCGAGCGCGCGCTCGAGCAGCAGCGAAAGCGGTCGCGGGACGCGCGGGTGACTCCGGGCACAGGCGTGCTCGCGATAGAGGGTCACCCCCCGGCAGTGCACGTTTCTAAGGCTGGCAAGTGGCGCACGGTCAAGCGTGGGAAGCAAAAGTTCGTGGGCTACGGTGCTACCGAGGCCGACACCGATCTGCTCGCGTTCCGGCAGGAAGGGCCACGGGTCGAGCTGGTGCTGAAGGACAACCCCTTCTACGCCGAGTCGGGCGGCCAGGTGAGCGATGTCGGAGTGGTCGAGGGCAAGGACTGGTCGCTGGCGGTGGACAGCGTCCGCAAGGATGCAAAGGGCACCGTGGTGGGCGGAACCTTCGCCGAGGAGTTTGAGCCTGTCACGCTCCACGCCGCCGTGGATGCGCGCCGGCGCCACGACATCGAGCGCAACCACAGCGCGACCCATCTGGTTCACTATGTGCTTCGAAAGCAGCTCGGCACCCATGTGCGGCAGCAGGGCTCTCTGGTTCAGCCGGACCGGCTGCGCTTCGACTTCTCCCATCATGGGCCGGTCGACGCCGCCCTGCTCCACGCGATCGAGGTGGAGGTAAACGACCTTATCCTCGCGAACGACACAGTCGGCACGCGGGAGCTGCCGTACGCCGAGGCCCTCTCGCTCGGGGCCATGGCGTTCTTCTCGGAGAAGTATGGGGACGTGGTGCGAGTAGTTCAGATGGGACCGTCAATCGAGCTGTGCGGCGGCACCCATGTGCGGACCACCGGGCAGATCGGCACCTTCCGCTTCTCAGGCCAGTCGGGCGTGGCTGCCGGTGTGCGCCGAATCGAGGCGGTCACCGGAAGTGCCGCGCTGCGAGCGGTTCGCGAGCTGGAACAAAGGCTGGCTGCGGTGGGTGAGGCGCTGAAGGCACAGCCCGAGCACTTGGTGCGCCGGGTGGAGCAGCTGCTGGAGGAGCGGGAGCGTCTGGAGGCACGTCTGGCGGAGACGCTCCGGAGCGGAGCGGGCGCCGGGGTGCAGGGTGATGTCTCCAGTATCGCGGGCGTGGAGCTGACCATTGCCCAGACCGCCACCGAAGATCGCGCCGAGCTGGGACGGATTGCGGATGCATTCCGGGAGGAAAAGCGGAACGCGGTGCTGGTGCTGTTCGGCTCGGCCGGGCGCGGCGCCATCCACGTTACCCTGACCGAGGATCTGGTCAGCAGCGGGCGCAAAGCGGGAGACTTGGTCAACCGAATTGCCGCGCTCAGCGGCGGCAAGGGCGGGGGGCGGCCGCACTTCGCCTCGGCCGGCGCAGGCGACCCCGAGCGCCTGCCGGCCGCCCGCGCGGCCACCCCTGCTCTGGTGGCGGCCTGGCTGGAGAGCCGTCGCGTTCCTGAAGCGACCGGCGCCTGATGGTTCCGGATGACTGGGTTGATCGGCACACGAGTCAGGCCCCTGGGGCTCTCCGAGGCCGGGTCAGAGAGTACGCTCTAGCCGCATCCGGCTCAACCCGCGCGAGCGCGTTGGCCTCTGCCGGGCAAATGGCCCTGGCCCGGGTTGTCTCCCACCCTGGAGACCGTTCGGCGGCTCTGGACCTCCTCGCCGCCGACGCCCTGATCACGCTCGCGCTCCAGGCCCAGGCCCAGGATGCGCCCGAGCGGCTCGAGGAATTCGCTGTCTCCGTGCTTCGAACAGCGCGGCCGGACGCGTGATCGACCTTCACTCCCATCTTCTTCCAGCCGTAGACGACGGCTCCCGGTCGGTGGAGCAGTCCGTGAAAGTACTGTTCGATATGGCGCGGCAGGGCGTCACCGACGTGTGCCTCACTCCTCACATCCAGTCGGGTCGTGCCGAAGCCGGACCCCCAGCGATGCATAACCGCGCGTTCGAGGCGCTGCGCGCCAAAGCCCCTCAGATGCCACGTCTCCACCGCGGCGCGGAGGTCATGCTGGACCGGCCGGTCACCCGCCCGGTGGCACTGGCTCGCAACGTGACTCTCGCGGGTACCCGGTACATCCTGGTCGAGTTTCCACGGCTGGTGCCGTACGACACCGTCACCAATGCGCTGAAGCAAGTCGTCGACCTGGGTCTGATCCCGGTTCTCGCTCACCCTGAGCGATACAGCTGCTGTTCGGTTGACGCGGTGCGCCATTGGCGCTCCCTGGGATCCAAGACCCAGGTGGACGCCACGACTCTGCTCAGCTCCCAGGCCCGGGGTCAGCGGGCTCGGCAGTTAGTGGCCGAGGGATTGGGCGACATCCTGGCGGGGGACAATCATGGCGACGACCGCACGGTGGCGACGGGCGCCGCATTCCTCCGGGCCCAGGACGGCTTCGATCAGGTGGATCTCCTCGTGCGACGCAATCCGGCAGCCATACTGGAGGACGGTGAGCTGTCCCCCGTCCCGCCGCTCCGAATTCGTCAGAGCTGGATGAGCCGGATCAAACAGTTCCTGGAGGGGGGCAAGTGAGCCGCACCCGCATCGACGAAGGCCTCGACGCACTCATCCGGGTTGCCCAGGCATCGAAGACGCTCAGCAGCAGGGTAGCCGGCGTGGCTGCCCGGTATGCGGAAGTGCTGCGGGGTGGCGGGACGCTGTACTTCTGCGGCAACGGTGGTAGCGCGGCTGACGCGCAGCATCTCGCCGCCGAGTACGTGGTCCGCTACGCCGTCGACCGGCGGCCATTGGCCGCAGTGGCTCTCACCACCGACACCTCCATCCTGACGGCAGCAGGCAACGATCTCGGTTTCGAGCAGATCTTCGCTCGGCAGGTCGAGGCGCTATGCACCCGGGGCGACCTGTTGATCCTGCACAGCACCAGCGGACAGAGTCCCAACCTCCTGGCCGCGGCGAAGGTGGCCCGCAAAGGTGGAGTGCCCACCGTCGCGTTTCTGGGGAAGGGCGGCGGTGCGCTGGCCGGTCTGGTGGACGAGACCGTGATCATACCCTCCAACGAAACCAGCCTGGTGCAGCTGCTGCATCTGGCCCTTCAGCATCTGATCGTGGAGATGGTCGAGGCCGAGCTCATCGAGCCATGATCGATCTCAACGGTCAGACGGCGCTCATCACCGGTGGCAGCCGGGGCATCGGGCGGGCGGCTTCCCTGCTGCTGGCACGCGCGGGCGCGGATGTGGCGATCACCTATCACACCCGCGTCCGCGATGCCGAGGACACAGCGTCCGTGGTTCGTTCGCTGGGGCGCAGAGCCCTGGTGATGGGTGGTGATCTGGCGTCCCCGGAGGTCGCCCAGCGGCTTGCCTCCGGGCTGGAGCGTGAGTTCGGCGGACTCGACATTTTCGTCGCCAATGCCGGCGTCTGGCCCCCAGAAGAAGTGCGGCTGGGGGATATGACGGTCAAGCGCTGGCGCAGTACGCTGGAGGCCAATCTCGACTCGGTGTTCGTCTCCACCCGCGCGGTGCTGCCACTCATGCAGCCCGGAGGCCGGGTCGTCATCGTGTCGAGCACGGCCGGCCAGCGGGGGGAAGCTTTTCACGCCGACTATGCTGCCACCAAGGGCGCGCTCATCGCCCTGACCAAGTCGCTCGCTATCGAGTACGCTCCCACCCTGGTGGTAAACTGCGTCGCGCCGGGCTGGGTCGATACCGAAATGAGCGCTCCGGCATTCAGCCCGGAGAACCGCGAGCGCATCCGGAAGACCATCCCGGTCGGCCGTATCGCCAGCGCCGAGGACATTGCGGGCCCCATTCTCTTCCTCTGCAGCGATCTCGCCCGGCATGTCACCGGCGAAGTGCTCAATGTCAATGGTGGGAGCGTTTTATGTGGATGAAAGGCGTGAGCGGTGAGCAGTTAGCGGTGAGCGGGAGAGCCGTAGCCCGGCCCGCTTACCGCTTACCGCTTACCGTTTACGCTGTCGATTGAAGATGATCCACCTCCTCTTCACCGGCGGGACGATCTCGATGGAGCGCGATCCGGTGGCGGGCGGGAACATCCCGGCGCACGGTGGCGAGGCCCTGGTCGCGTTCGCCGAGGGGCTGGATCGGATCAGCCCCTATCGCATAGAGAACTGGGCCAAGCTTCCGGCCTGCCACTTTGGGCCCGACCGGCTCTGGGCGCTCCGCGAGCGAGTGCGCCAGATCAGTGAATCGGGCGAGGTGCAGGGGATCGTCATTGCCCACGGCACCGACACCCTCGAGGAAACCGCGTATTTGCTCGACCGCACCCTGGATCGCAGGGTGCCGGTCGCGATGACCGGTGCCATGCGCACCTCGAGCGATGATGGGTGGGACGGCCCCCGCAACCTGCTGGATGCGGCCGCCGTGGCCGCATCGGATCAGAGCGCCGGACACGGGGTCATGGTGGTGTTCAACGGCAGGATCTTCGCCGGCCGCAATGCCGTGAAGACACACACCACCGATCTCGACGCCTTTGCCGCGCCGTACGGGGGAGTGCTGGGAACGGTAGAGCAGGGGCGCGTGGTGTTTGAAGCGGGGAAGCGGGGCGGGCACCCTCTGGGTGGGTGGGAAGCGGGGAGGTCTGCGACTTTGAATCCGCCAGGGCTGTCGGCGCGCGTAGCGCTGGTGCCGATGGTCGTGGGCGACGATGGCGGAATGCTGGACCTGGCGCGCCCTTCACATGATGGAGTTGTGGTCGCCGCCTTCGGCAGCGGTAACGTGCCTCCTGGAGCCGTGCCTGCGATAGCGCGCTGGATCGAGGAGGGCAAACCGGTGGTCCTGGGAACCCGATGCCCTACGGGGATGGTGTCTCCGCTCTACGCCTTCGACGGCGGGGGCGCGCGCCTGGTCGACATGGGCGCTATACCGGCCGGTCCCCGTGCCCTCTCGCAGGCGCGGATGGAGCTGATGATCGCCGTTTCGGCCGGTGCGGCGTATGGCAGCTGACGTGAAATATCCGCCCATTCACATTCCGGAGCCGGTCCTCGATATCGCGCGGAAACTCGAAGGCGCCGGGTTCGAAGCCTGGTGCGTTGGCGGCAACCTGCGCGATGCGTTCCTCGATCACCCGCATTCAGATTACGATATCGCCACCTCGGCCACGCCGGAACAGGTGCAAAAGCTCTTCCCCCGCACAGTGGAAGTGGGCATCAAGTACGGCACGGTTGGCGTCCTCGACCGGGCTCGCCACCTGCACGAGGTCACCACGTTCCGGCGAGACGTCGCGACCGACGGCCGGCACGCGGTGGTGGCGTATGGGGTGACGCTGGAGGAAGACCTGGCGCGGCGCGACTTCACTATCAACGCCCTCGCTTACCATCCGCTGCGTCACGAATGGAGGGATCCCTTCGGTGGCGCGGCAGATCTGGCCAAGCAACTGGTGAGGGCGGTAGGTGACCCAGGCCAGCGGTTCCGGGAAGATTATCTCCGGATTCTCCGCGCGGTCCGCTTTGCCGCCCGGTTCGAGTTCACCATTGATCCAGCCACATGGGAAGCAGCCAAAGCGGCCGCTCCCGTGCTGACCGGGCTTTCAGCAGAACGGGTGCGCGACGAGTGGTTCAAGAGTCTGCGCACCGCTCGATCGGTGACTCAGCTGCTGATGCTCTGGGTGCATGTTGGGGCGGCGCGGGTGTGGATTCCCGAGCTGGAAGCCGCCCTACCCTCGCAGAAGGCGTATCCGGATCCACCCCTCGGTGACCGTGATCCTGTGCTCCTCACGGCCCTGGTATGTCCCAGCCCGGTGGCGGTTCTTCGACGGCTCAAGGCGTCCAACGCGGAGATCGCCAGGGCCGCGGGACTCGAACGAGGCCCCGAGGAGCCTCGGGCCCTGGACCAGCTGTCGGTGCGCCTCTGGCTGGCCGATGTCGGTCCTGCTGCCGACGATCTGTCCGCACTCTGGGCGCTCCGTCACGGTGGCCAGGCGCCGTGGAGCGCCGCGATGGCAGAGATCCGCCAGCGGAAAGATCCGTTGAGCCGTGGGGACCTCGCCATCGGGGGGGCCGATCTTCAGGAGCTGGGCATCCAGGGTCCGCGCATCGGGGAGACGCTGGCCACGCTGCTCGACCGGGTGCTCGAGGACCCGACGCTCAACACCCGCGAGGCGCTGCTGGCCGTTGCCCGAAAGCGCCAGTGAGTCCGCTCGGGTTCGCGGCGGCAGCGGCCCTGGGAAATGTGGTCGGGGCGCTGGCCGTCGTCCGGCACCTTCGGCGTGGGCTCAGGTTCATCGACGCATGCCTAGCGTTCGGGGCAGGGTTCATGCTCGCCGTCACCGTCCTGGGAGTCCTGCCCGAGGTAATGAAAGGGTCGCCCAGCGCAGCTCTCTATGTGCTGCTGGGATACTTTGCCGTGCACCTGGCCCAGCACGTCTTCACCCCGCACTTCCACTTTGGTGAGGAGACCCACCGGGTCAGCGCAGCGGCCGGGAATTCGGCCCTTCTCGGATTGACCCTCCACACGTTCTTCGACGGCGTCGCCATTGCAAGTGGATTTCTGGTGTCAGGCGAGCTGGGAATCCTGTTGTTTCTGGCGGTGTTGCTGCACAAGCTGCCGGAAGGCGTGACCATTGCGAGCGTGATGGTAGCAGGCGGCCAGAGTCGCGGCCGCGCCATCGGTGCCGCGGCCATACTCGGCGGGGCCACCGTGCTAGGCGTCCTCTTGACCGAGCAGGTCGGGCCGCTTGCCCGGCACGGGTTGGCGCTTTCCGGAGGGGTGACCCTGTACGTAGCGGCCTCCAATCTGGTGCCGGA
>JBDTUV010000140.1:0-6800 GCA_040007575.1 Gemmatimonadales bacterium | reverse complement strand
GGCTCACCGGGTGGAGCGGATCGCGGCCACGATCCGCGCCAGCACCTGGTTGACGTCACCCATCCTGGCCGAGCTGGTGACCGGCTGGATCGAGAGCGGCGAAGCCGACGAGATGGTCGCGTGGAAGCGGAGCGAGACCGCCGCACGACACGATCTGGCGTTGGAGATTCTCTCGCCGTGGCTAGCGCCCGGGCCGGTGAGCTTTCACCGCTGGCTGCCGCTGCCCGAACCGTGGCGCACCGAGACGTTCGTGGCGCAGGCGCGAGCGCGAGGCGTGATGGTGACGCCCTCGGAGGAGTTCATGGTCGGCCGCGAAGGCGCTCCGCACGCGGTGCGGGTTTGCCTGGGCGCGACTTTGAGCCGGGATCGACTCGAGGAGGGACTCTACCGCCTCGCCGGCTTGCTGGCGCAGGGGCCGGAGCCGAGCTTGGCGGTTTATTAGCTCCTACCGAATCTCCTTCAGCCGCCGCAGCTCCGGCACCTTCACCGCCGTCACCGCCACCACCACCAGCGTAGCCAGCCCACCGAGCACCACCGACGGCACCGTGCCTATCAGGCGGGCCGCCGCCCCCGACTCGAAGGCCCCGATCTCGTTTGAGCTCCCAATGAAAATGGCGTTGACCGACGACACCCGGCCCAGCAGGTGATCGGGCGTCAACACCTGCAGGAGCGTGGACCGGATCACCACGCTTACCGTGTCAGACATCCCGCTGACGGCGAGCAGGGCCAGGGAGAGCAGGAAATCACGCGAGAGGCCAAAGCCGATGATGCTGAGACCAAAGACCACGACACTGATGAGCAGCGCCTTTCCTGCCTGCCGCAGTGGAGGAAGGTGCGCGAGTACCACCGACATCAACACCGCGCCCACCGCCGGCGCCGCCCGTAACACCCCCAGCCCCTCGGGCCCGACGTGCAGAATCTCAGCCGCGAAGACCGGCAGCAGGGCCACTGCCCCACCGAAGAGCACCGAAAACAGATCCAGAGTGAGCGCTCCCAGGACTACCCGCTGACCGCGCACGAATCGGATGCCGGTGGCCAGACTCTCCCGAAACGACTCGTTCGACAGCGTGCTCGGCGCCGGGGAATGGCGCATCCCCGCCAGCGAAAGCACCCCGATCGCCATGATCGCCGCATCGGTCCCGTACGCCGCGGTGGCGCTGCCGAAGCCGTAGACCAGCCCCCCGATGGCGGGACCTACGACCTCCGCCAGCTGCCAGGTGGAGCTGCGCCAGGTGACCGCGTTGGGATAGAGCTCCCGCGGCACCAGCTCGGCACCGAGGGCCGATCGCGCGGGCTGAAGGAAGCTCCGGGCAACGCCGCTGAGGAAGATGACGAGGTAGATGGGCCAGATCCGCCCGACCGAGATGATACCGGGGCTGAGCGTGAAGCCGAGAAGCGTCAGGGAGCACAGGAAGAGAGCGGTCAACGCCACCAGCGAGATTCGGAGGCGATTTACCCGGTCGGCGATGTGTCCCGCGAAGAGCGCGACGCCGATGAACGGCACTGCTTCCGCCAGGCCGATGAGCCCGAGTGAGAGCGGATCGTGGGTGAGCTCGTAAATCTGCCAGGCGACCACCACCGCCTGGATCTGGGTCGCCACCGTCATCGCCATCAGGCTGGCGACGAACCAGCGGAAGTTGGGGATGCGGAGCGCGGCGTAGGGGTCGTGGCGCGGCGATTGGCTCATCTGGCCGCGGAAAGTAACGGCGGCGAGCACGGGCCGCTAACACTGCGTTCTGCCGAGCCGAAATGTTTTTTGCCGGACCCAAAAGTCCCCCACGGCGAGCCCTAACGATCGTAAGTGCTTGTCTGCCAAGCGTCGTCGCGTTTTGCATCGTGCGGCCCGTTTTGTGCAAACGAGACCCTGAATCGTTCATCATTTCCGCACTCTTATCCCTGGCAGGCATGCGTCGCCTTATCCTTTGGACCAATCTCCTGGCCCTCGCCGGGTGCGCGCCAGCAATTCTCCAGGCCCCAATCTTCACCGCAGCCTCCCCCACTCCAGATCCACTCCTCATGACTGTCGAGGCTCCATCGTCGAGCCGTGATGCGGTCGCCGATGCCGCGCTCAACGACCTGTCTGATGCGGAGCCGGATTCGAGAGTGGTACCGGAATTCGGCGCCAATGAGATCAGCTGGGACATCGACGTGCGGACCTTCGCCTCGCACCCGCGGGTGCAGTACTACCTGAACTACTTCCAGGGCGTTTCCGGCACGGGGATGAAGGTTTTCCTGGATCGCGGCGCTCGGTATGAGGGCATGATCCGCCGCCGGTTCGAGGCGGAAGGACTGCCTGGCGACCTCGGGTACCTGGCGCTGATCGAGAGCGGCTACTCCAATGATGCGGTCAGTCGCTCGCACGCCGTCGGCATGTGGCAGTTCATGAGAGGCACCGGCCTGGGATACGGACTGCGGATCGACACCTGGGTCGACGAGCGGCGCGACCCGGTGAAGGCGCTCGATGCGGCTGCTCGCCACTTGCACCATCTCCGCGACCGGTTCGGCTCGCTGTACCTCGCCGCTGCGGCGTACAACGCCGGCGCCGGCAAGGTGTCGCGCAGCCTGGGCAAGCTTCAATGGGACACGGCGGCCGACCTGGCTGCAGAATCCGATACGCTGATTCAGACCGAAGTGACTGACTCCATGGCGGCTGAGGAGGAAGCGCAGATCGAGGCCGATCCGGCGTCGGATGAGCTGGAAGCGGCCATCGACCCCGGCCAGATCACCAGCGACCATGCCTTCTTTCGCCTGGCCAGCACCCGCCTGCTGGCGGTGGAAACCCAGGACTACGTGCCCAAGCTGATCGCCGCGGCCCTGATCGCAAAACAGCCAGCCCGCTATGGCATCGCGGTACCGCTTGCGGGGCCGTTCACGTATGACTCGCTCGTGGTCAACAGCACCACGGGGCTCGACGTCATCGCACGGCTGGCGGAGGTCAGTGTCGCCGAGATCCGGGAGCTGAATCCGCAGTACCTCCGGCTGGCCACGCCGCCGCGCTCGGAGTCCGTCATCCGGCTCCCAGCCGGGTCCGGCGAGAAGGTGGCCTCCCGCTATGCAGAGTTACCCGCGAAGGCCCGAGTGCACTTTCTCACTCACGTCGTTCGCCGCGGAGAGCGGCTGACCCGCATCGCGGCTCGCTACCATCTGCCGACGAGTGAAATCCAGGCGGCCAACCCGAAGGTCAAGGCCTCCGCACTGAAAGCCGGCTCTCGGCTGGTCATCCCGGCCGTCGCCATTCCGTCGGCGCTAGCCATCAGCGCCACCGGCAAGGCTGCGCGCGGCGGACACAGCCGACTGGCAACCCACCGGGTGCGCTCAGGCGAGACGCTGATCGGCATCGCTCGCCGCTATCGGATCAGCCTCCGTGCGCTGCGCCGAGCCAACGCACTTCCGGTCGAATACACGCTCAAAGCCGGCAAGCGGCTTCGCATTCCCAGCTAGTCCAACCTCAAACTCCAGTCCCGCGGAAACCGATGACCGTGTCTGCCGAGTCCAGCGTCGTCCCCGTCAGCTCTGCCAGCTCGAGCCAGTCGCCCGAGTTCGGGCGGGCTGCCATGGCGATCCTCGTAAGTATGGTGCTCCTCATTGTGGCCCTCACCGGAATCCTGGCCGAGACCACCTGGGGCTCCCCGGCAGGTCCAGTCGAAGTGGTGCAACCCGATCCGGGGAGCGTCGCGCGCCGTTGACCCGGCTGATGGGTTCCGGGGGCCGCCTGCTGCTGCTGGCGACGGTTGCGGCCGTCGCGGGGATGTCGGCTCCGGCCGGTTTCCGGGCAGCGGGCTACGCGCCGGCGCGAGAGGCGCGCGTGGGCGACACCCTTCGGGTGCGAATGGTCGAGCGAGGCACCCGTGGGCGATCAGCGCGGGCTCTTGCTGTGGGCACCGTCGTTAGCGGCTACCTCTCTCCCCGCGGGCTTCCTCCGGTCAAAGGTCGCTTCACCGTCACCGATAGCGGGCTCGTCTTCCGGTCCGCCGACGGATCCACCACGCGGTTTCCCCTGGTCGGCCCGCTCCGCGGGAGCACCGGCCGGCGGTCGCGGGCAACGACCGTCTCCCTGGCTTACATCGATGAGGCCAACAGCCGTCCAGTTTACGTTTTCCGGGTAGACGCCGGCGTGTTCCAGACCGACGCGCCGGGCCACCTGCTCGAGGTTGCCGCGCACCCACTGTGGCTCGACAGCCTGGCCCCCACCGAATGGACCACGGACCGCCGCCTGGTGAGCTCAGCGGACACGGCTTTGCTCTGGGCGACAGCCAGAAACATCATGGCGAGTACCTACGCCGACTCACTCTATTCTCTGTTTGGAGCGCCTCGAACACGGGTGGGGCTGATCGGGCGGCGTGGACGAGCTGCCGGGCGACTGGGTGAGTACATCGGGTCCCGCGATTCGCTGGCGCTGGATCCGGCCCGCATGACGGGCACCTCCCAGCTGCGGCATACGCTGGCGCACGAGCTGGGTCACCGCTGGCAGGCGCGCGCCCCGGGACAAGTCGCAGCACTGTGGTTGGGAATAGGACCGATTCGGGATCCGAAGCGCTACGGGTACGGCAGCGTCTCGGAGCACCAGGCGGAGGCCATCGCGTTTGCCATCAGCTTCCTCCAGACTACGGCAGCGGGGAGCGAACCGAGGGCGAGCTCGATCACGCTGCTGGACCACTATGAGCTGCTGGTGCCGGGAACCAGAACCATGGTTCGCTACCTCACAATGCAGCCGATCTACCGCCGCCACCCGCTTGCCAGTTTACTGACGACGGGGCGCGCCGAGTAGCACTACCCGCTTCCTTCGGCAGCCGCCATGTCGCCCAGGCGCCGCTCCATTTCCGAATCCATCTGCTTGCGCAACTCTCCCAGCCGCACCGCGTAGCCTTCGAGCGCCTTGTCGATCGGCGTGGAGGGTTCCCAGCTTGGTACCGGCGATGCCTTCCCCTCGGTACTCAACCCAACGAACACGATGACGCAATGTCCGGTGCGGCGGCGCTCGCCGGTCTTGGGGTCGCCGGCATACACATCCACCGCGATATCGATGCTGCTCCGGCCGGTGCGAATGACGAGCGCCCGAAGCTCCACCAGCTCACCCACGAATATCGGACCCAGGAAGTGCAGGCCACCTAAATACACCGTCACACAGTAAGCGCCGGTCCACCCGGCCGCGCAGGTGTATCCCGCCTGATCGATCCACTTCATGACCGACCCGCCGTGTACTTTGCCGCCAAAGTTGACGTCCCCGGGCTCCGCTAGAAAGCGAAGCGTGACACTCCGCTGCCGCTGCACCTGAATCCCTCCTGGAAAGCTGGTTGTGGACAAGATATGCACCGGCGCCCGGAGCGTAATAAGTGTGAGAGGAGTTTCCTTCATTGTGTGGCGGAGAGCACTGTGCCCACCGGGCACAAATGGCATGCTTGATACCGGCGCTCGATCAGGAGAAAACGGTGACCGTCACACTGCAATGCCAGAACTGCGGTTTCAGCTTCGTAGTCACTTACCCCGCTGCCTCCCCAGGCGCGACCGATACGACTCCGGTCGCATGCGGACACTGCCGCTGCACCCGGTGGTCCTTACGAGCCAGCTGAATTCTGCCGAGGGAAGATAGGGACGGAGGGGGACCACCAAGCCGCGGATTTGCGTGGAGAGCCACTGGTCGGATTTGAACCGACGACCGCTCGATTACGAATCGAGAGCTCTACCCCTGAGCTACAGTGGCGGGACGTCGGAATGCCCTGGCGCGGATTCGAACCGCGACGCCTTGCGGCACTACCCCCTCAAGATAGCGTGTCTACCAGTTTCACCACCAGGGCGTGCGAGGGGAGCAAGATAGCGGCTAATAAGGGCTTCCCGCAATCGGGACGCCATTGAGCGAAATGGCCGCGCTCGCCCCCCCGAAGCCGGCAAAGAATTGGTCGAAGTAGGTGCCGTCGCCCCTATCAATTGCGTTTCCAGGCGGGCCCCCATTCCACTGTACCTGCACCAGATCACCACCGTGGCCCAATAGGTTCCCTTGAGCGTCCCGAGTGGTGACGACAGCATCGACGAAGAAAATACCGGACCTCGTGAGGACCGCAGTTGTGGTAACAGGGTCCGCGGGTCCGGCAACGACGGTGCTCGCAAAGGGACTTCCGACCAAAGCCGCCTCGTTCACTCGCACGTCCAGCTGGTCGGTGCCGGTGTGGGTCGGCACATAGGACGCCGAATAGGCCCCATTCCCCACCTCGGTGACGGTCAGCCCCGCCGACGGGTTGGCGCCGGCGATCGAGATGGCGATGGAGCCGGCTGAGCCCTCGACCCCTGTGCCGAATTCATCCTTCAGATGCACCGAGATCGTGGTGGTTGCACCTGCGGTGCCGTTCGGAACCTCGGCCGAGCTTCCGGCGATAGCCGGTGGTCCGGCGCTCACAGCGATCTGGCCCGATGTGGTCGGGGTGAAGTCGATCGCCGCAAACAGGAGGGTTCTGTTCCCCGGCCGGCCGCGAATAGACAGATCCTCGAAGCTCACCCGACCCTCGGTATTGCTCCTGGCCGTGGTACTGCCGCCGAGCGAGCCACCTCCGGTCGCGATCTGAACGGTTACGCTCACGTCGGCCCGGAGCAGCGGGGCGCCGACGGCGTCCTGAAGCTGGAGCACCGGCTGTCGGCCAAAGGGCACTCCAGCCGATGCGCTAGAGGAAGCCTGAGTGACCACCACCAGCTGGGGACTGGGCGGCGCGATCCCGGTGGCCTCGAACTCGACCGGTGAGCCTTCCAACTCAGCCATGGCCGTCGTCCGATAGACTCCGGTTCTTTGCGCCAGCGTCAGCTGGGTTGCC
>JBDTUV010000139.1:0-6808 GCA_040007575.1 Gemmatimonadales bacterium | reverse complement strand
AGCCGAAGAAGAGCCTTGAGCTCTTCGTTCCTGAGCCCCTGAGCCCCTGAGCCCCTGAGCGCGCTCAGTCCGGGCGCGAGGTCGCCGCGCCGGGATCATCCTCCGGCTTGCCGGGCGCCTTCTGGTTATTCCGCGGGGGCCGGTGGGGGCGCTGGCGGGACGGCGGGCGCTGGGCGACGCAGAACGATCTCAATACCGGGGCGAGTTTCAGGGCCGGCTTCGACCTCGACCGGAGCGCTCACCACTTCCCACTGGCCGGGAAGGAGGAACTCCCCGGTCAGAATCTTTACCGCCGAGCGGGTCGGGCGGCCCACCCGGAGAAAGAACTCTCCGCTGGAGTTGGTGAAGACCACCTCTCCTCCGATATCGATCGCGGCACCCTCGACGCCGTTCCCCTGCTCGTCGCGGACGGCGCCCCGGATCACATACCGCGCCATCCGTCCGCCAACTTGCTGTGGCTGCGCCCCGCCGAATGAGCCCATGTAGAGGAAGGTGCTTCCCGACGCGGAGTAGTCCACCGACCCATCAGGCTGGACATAGGTTCCGACGCTGGTCGAGTATCTGCCGAGCTGCAGCCTGGCCGTCAGGTTCAGCGCGCTCCTGAACGGATTGAACGGTTTCAGCGGTTGGTGGACCACCTGGTAATCGGCCACGAACTCGCCGATGGGGGTGACGAGGCTTGCGCCGAAGAGCACAGTTGGCTTGCCCGCATGAAATGAGACCTGCTGGCTAATGCCGATCCGAGACGACAAACGCCACCGGAGATTGACGAGTGGGGTGGTGACGACGGGCAGGCCCTCGGCCCGGCTCTGCAGCACGAACGCCTCGGCATCGAGCCAGTGCGTCAGCTCCCGACCCACGGCAAGATAGGAGCTCAGGTTGCTGATGCCCTCGGACTTCGAATCGTAGAGTCCCGCGGTGACGCGGGTGTTGGACCACACTCCCCCGGCAAACACCGTGTTTCCCGTGGCGCGGATGGCAGGCTTGCTGTCGGCGGAGTCCTGCACGTAATTCTGGCGGCTGACCCCCACCGAAAAGTACGGGCTGATCTCGTACGTGACGCTGACGTTCTCGCGGTCCACCTCGGTCTGGTTGGGCGTGGCCACCGCGGCCCGGCGGAAGCGGTCGGGGTTCCAGGCGTAGGACGCCTTCACCCTAAGCGGGCCCCTGCGCCACATCAGGCTGGAGGCGGCGTACGGCCGTCCCGATCCGACACCCGCCACGAAGGCTGTGGTGACGTCCGGAGTGGGTTGCCACTGAACGCCCGGCAACACCGTCTGCTGGTCGGCGAACAGCGTGGTCGCGGTGAGCCGCACGGTGGGCGCCACCCGGTGCTGCACGAAGAGCGCGCCCATCGGCTCCTCGATACTGGTCGCTTGAAACGATGGGGCGCCCAGTCCCGTGGAGCTGGCACCGCCGAACGCCAGGTACGAGGAGCGCTCGTTTCCGCCGGAAAAGCTGATCCCCTGCACCAGCAGATTGAATCCTGACGTGAATACGTCGGTGGGTAGCCGCATGACCAGGGCATCGTTGCCGATGCGCAGAGTGTCCTTGTTCACGGCGCTCCGCAGAAAGGCTCCTATCCGGAAGCCGTCGAGGTAGCCCAGGCCGATCCATCCGTCGACACTGGAGCGCCAGAAGTTGGCAGTGGCGCCGTAGCCCCCATTGAGGGATGAGCCTCCGCCCTGCACCTCGACCACCGTCTGGGCCTGGGCCCCAACGGGAAGGCAGAGGAGTGTGCCGGCCAGCGCTCCGAGCCCGATCAGCCGATGGTGCAGAAGCAGGGGCACTAGGGTCTCGCAACGCCTGCCGTGGTATCGGCGGCGAGCGACTTTCGAGCGGCGGTCAGCGTGGTATCGATGCTGAAACGGGCGAAGCGCACCGAGAGGCGGTTCGGGGCCGTGGCACCGTTCCAGGGCACTTCGGTCCAGCGCCGGCTTCGGGGGAACAGGGGAAAGCCTCCGCTCGGCTCACTGGTAGTGTGACCGTCGGTGACGGTCACCTGGATGACCCGCCCCAGGTGCGGGCCCAGGTTCTCGAGCTGGACCCGCGCCTTCTTCGATCCAGGATCGTATTCGATGGTGCGGATTGCCACCTCGGTCTGCCTGAGCGGCTGTTTCTGATTCAGATAGACCACGTGCGGCAGCAGGAGCCGGACGTTGAGTCCGTTCGCTGTCCTGCTGCCGCTCATGGCGCTCAGGATGTTGAACCAGGCCGGCAGGCTATCCCCGGTAGCCTCGTAGAAGACCCGGTATGATCCGCGCGGCTGAATCCGGAAGCTCATGGCAGACAGCTTGACATGGATGCGGGCGGTGTCGAGCGGCGTGTCCACGACCTCGCCTTGTTCCGTCACCCGGAACCCACGTACCTCCAGCACCACGGTGAGCGGAAAAAGGGAGCCATTCTGAAGCTGAAAGCTGGAGCGAGCCCGCGCCTGATATTCGGCAATCGGAGGGCTGACCGACTGGCCCGCAAGCGGCAATGCCACAGCGAGCCAGCACCCACCAAGGGTGAGCACTCGCCGAGCCGAGCGGAGCCTGGGCGCGACCGCCGTGACAAACCTGTTCGGGTGCATAGGACCTTTGGCTGATCGCCGGCAAGGCTGGGGGTAAAGGCTTCTGCCGGCGCACTCATCAGGAGCGACTGCTACTGTGTGACTGCCCGGATGTTCAGGACCCCGCTATAGACGCCCGCCGCGAGCGGCGGGAATCCTACGAGATTCAACTGCAGGTCGAGGTTGTCGGTGCGGCTTGCGTTCTTGTTGCCGCCGCCAATGTTGACCGCGAAGAGGCTCAGGCTCCCTCCCGCCGTGCCCACCCCGCCGATGCCGTTCTGGGCTATGGCCGTGAAGGCCACCGGAAGGCCGGTCGTCATCCGTCCCAGCACGCGGCTCGAAGGAATCTGGGTCAAGCCTCCCACCATGGCCTGAGCTGGAAGCGAGAAGTAGGCCACCAGGTTTACGGTGTTGGTCTGGCCCGGATTCACGTTCCACACGGTCTGGATCACGACCGGAGAAGGAAAGTTGGTAGCGACGTTGTCGGCGATCCCAGGAATGATCTGGACGGCGCCGGACTGGATCGTCACGGTCAGGGTGCTGGCGGCTGCGGCCGCCAGGGAAATGATCTGCGTCTGGGCTAAAAGCTCCGGCGCCCTGAGTGCGAGGAACACACTCAGGGCGAGGAGTTTGAGTCCGCAACTTCCCATAGAAATGGCTCTGAGCCGAGGTCCGAAGACCTACTGGACAATCGCCTGGAGGTTGAGCGTGCCGGTGTAGTCACCCGCCAGGGTGGTGGTGCCGGTCAGATCCAGCCGCAGGTCGAGCTGGTCGGTCCTGCTCCCGAAGCGGGTGCCGGCGCCCACGCTCTGGCTGAACAGCTGGAGACTTCCGCCGGCCACACCAACGGCGCCCACGGGGGCACCGGTGAACGGCGCGTACGCGGTGGCACCCACGCGGCCTTCGACCTTGGACGAAGGGATAAAGTCCGATCCGTTTGCCAGCGCCTGGGCTGGAGCGCCGAACCATCCAACCAGCCGCACTGAGGAGCCCGCGGTCAGGTTCCAGGCGGTGGTGAGGCTCACCGGGGTGAAGTCATTGGCGTTCGAGCCGTCGGTAATGCTCGCCAAGGTTGCGGTCGACGCCGTCGGAGTGACCGACAACGTGGCGGCCTTGGTGGCGGTCAGGGCGACGGTGGCCACGTGCGAGGTCAGGCCTACCTGGGCGCGCGCATTGGTTGCCATGAGCAGAAACAATGCAGTAGCGGCCAGAAGGGCATTCATCCAACGGGAATGCATGTGCTCGACTCCGGTCTAAGGTTTGGGCCAGCATGCCTATATCCGACGTGCGTCTTCCTGGCCCCCCACCAATACAAGAGCCATGCCTAGGTTTCGAGCACCTTTGGGCGTATGAAATGCATACATAGCCAATGATGTAAGAGCCCCGAGAACCCCTCGTTGTAGTGCCGCATGGTGAACAGCTTAAGCTGATAACACCCGAACGGATCTCGGGTTTTAAAACCGACCAGTTTCATTCACTCAGTCGATAAACATCTGTCAGCGAGTCGCTCCCTCAAATTGCGAAAGAGGAGGCGTCCAATTGGTTTAGTCATGGTCATCTGACTCGTGTTTTTCGCGGCGTTCCTTGTCCTTGACGCCCCCCGGACGGACCAGCTGGATGGTGCCCTGAAACGACTCCAGCGTGACCTGGGCGCTTCCGGACCCCAGGGTAAAGTTGAAGCCATTTCCCTTGCGGGTTCTGCTCAGTGGGACCGGGAACTCGGACTCGAATTCTCCATTAAACGTCGACACAGCCACGTTGGCGCTTGAGCCCTCGGCGACTGTCAGTGTGATGTCACCATTGTGGGTGGAGAGGGAGTAGCGCCCCCCGTTTCGAATGGGGCCGGCGTACGAGATATCGCCGTTGACGGTGCTGGCATCCACCGTGGCGGCATCGACACCCTCCAGCGCGATCTCGCCGTTTACGGTTTCCGCCTTGATCTCCCCGGTGGAATTGGAGACCTGGACGTCCTCGTTCACCGAGTTGACGCTGATCCGGCCTCGGGCGTCGCGCAGGGACACCGAGCCCTGCACTGATCGCAGCGAAATGAGGCCGTCACCGCCGGCGACTTTCACCTCACCCTCGACCGTTTCCACCGAAATCGGCGCCCGGGTCCCTTCGATGGTCGCGTTGGTATGCACACCCGACAGGCTCAGGGCCATCCAGACTGGAACGCTGATCCGGAGGGCGACGTCGGTGGGCGGCCCATGACGCCCTTGGGTCCGGACGCTCATGGCCGTGGCTGAGCTGGTGACCTCGATTCGATTGCTGGCCGAGGGGCTGGCTTCGACCCGGACCGCGTTGCGATTCCATGACCGCACGGTGACGTCTCCACCGTAAGCGTTCACCAGCAGTCGCTGGCCGCGCTCGGCAGCCATGGTGGTGTCGATCTGCTGCGCGGCGGCCAGCGTCAGGGCAGCGGCCAGAGTGACTATCACGATCGGCGTCCTTTCAGCTTACGGGCACGAGAGTGGCGGCCTGGCGCAGGAGGTCGAGCTTGTGCCGCATCGTCTCGGCCAGATGCGTGTTGAGGTACAGGTTTGCCGGGTCCGCCAGGAGTGCTCGCTGGGCCTGGGCGATCGCCTGGTCGATCGCCGCCAGATTTTGCTCGATGACCCGCACCGTCGTCGTGTCGAGCTGGCCGCGTCCCGAGGCCAGCACCCGCTCCAGATCGGCAACTGCCGCCGCGTAGCTCGCGGAGGCGCTGGTGCTCGCGTTGATGGCCGGGGTGGCGGGAGTGCCCGTCGTCGCGACCTGCCCGCCTGGTCGCGCGGCAGCGGACCGCAGAAGCCAGACCCCGCTGCCCGAGAGCGTCATCAGGACAATGGCTGCCGCGGCCAGCTGCGGCAGCGAAAAGCTCCACCTGCGTCCGATCCGCGGCGAAGCGGCGGGTGTCGCGCCGATCCGGCGTGCGATACCCGGCCAGAGGTCGCGCCGGGGGAGGTAATCCTCAGCCATCCGGGCCCGATCAACGACCCGGCGGAGGTCGCTCAGTACGGCAGAGCAGTCATCGCAGGTCTCGAGGTGGGTTTCGAGCGCGGCCCGGTCAGCGGCCGACAACTCCCCGTCCAGGTACTCCGACAGTCTCTCCATCCAGCGATCGCTCATGGTCACTCTCCCTTCTATCTCTCGAGGTGCCGGCGCAAGGCCAGCCGGGCCCGATGCAGCTGGGACTTGGAAGTCCCGGTAGCCAATCCGAGCATCTCCGCAATCTCCTCGTGCCGGTAGCCCTCGACGTCGTGCAGCACGAACACCTCTCTCGCCCCGTCGGGCAGGCGCTCCATGGCAGACTCAAAGTCCATTGCCAGCTCCGGTCCGGGACGGCGAGTCGGGATGATCTCCAGCGCCGCATCGCCTTCCACGTATCGCTTTCGCCGGGTACCCAGGGTCTCCCGTCGCGCCAGGATCACGTTCACCGCCAGACGATGCAGCCAGGTGCCGAAAGCGGCTTCGCCCCGAAAGGTGCCCAGCTTCTGCCAGGCCCGAACGAAAACGTCCTGGGTAACCTCGTCCGCATCGTCATCGTCCAGCATCCGCCGAACCAGGCTGTAGACCCGGGGCACGTGATGCCGGTAGAGCCGCTCGAATGCGCTGGCATCGCCGCTGGCAGCCAGCGTCGCATCCACAGCGTCCGAATCGGGCCTGCCGGTCTGTTCGTGCTCCAGTGTCGCCACTCCGAGGCCGAGTGAAGTCATTGCGCGGGATTGGATCGTCCGGTGGCCCAGAAGGTTGCAGGGCTTTGGGGAGATGGCTAGCCTTGAGTTTGCCTTGTCATCCTGAGCACAGCGAAGGGGCCGAAACGCGGCTTCGGCTCCCTCGCTTCGCTCGGGATGACATCTCTAGGGGAAACCACCTTGGCCACCCTGACGAAACCCAATGTCATAACGGCCCCTACCGGCACAGCCATCTCCTGCAAGGGCTGGCACCAGGAGGCCGCCCTCCGAATGCTGATGAACAACCTCGATCCCGCGGTGGCGGAGCGACCCGAGGAGCTCATCGTGTACGGAGGAGGGGGTAAGGCCGCCCGGAACTGGGAGTGTTACGAGCGAATTGTCACCACGCTCCGGCGGCTCGAGAACGACGAGACGCTGCTGGTGCAGAGCGGCAAGCCGGTGGGGGTGTTCCGGACTCACGAGCAGGCACCCAGAGTGCTGATCGCCAATGCGAACCTCGTCCCCCGCTGGGCCACCTGGGATGAATTCCGCCGGCTCGAGGCGCTTGGCCTGACGATGTACGGACAGATGACCGCAGGCT
>JBDTUV010000138.1:0-6836 GCA_040007575.1 Gemmatimonadales bacterium | reverse complement strand
CGGCCGGCATAATCATGGTCGCCGGGGGTCGCGCGGCAACTTCGAAGTTTCAGCGCTCGAGGGAGGGCCGGCCCGGGCTTGGGGTAGAGGAGGTGCCTGGCTCCGGCCACTTCCTGATGCTGGAGGTACCGAGCGCTTTCAATGCCCGCCTACGAGGGATGCTGAGCCGCGTCAAGAGGGATGGGGTGTCGTAATCCGGGCCGGAAGCATGGAAGTGGCCGTCGTCGTCCAGCGCCGTACTCTGCGCCTGCTCTTCGTCACCCAGATCATCAGCGGGATCGGTGTCGCGGTCGGCGCGTCGGTGGGAGCGCTGCTGGCGGCGGACATTGCGGGTGTTGGCATGTCGGGTCTGGCCCAGAGCGCCCTGGTCGTGGGGACTGCTCTCTTTGCGGTGCCTGCCACGGCGATCGTTGATCGCCATGGCCGGCGGCCGAGTCTGGCGGCGGGGTACCTCGTCGCGGCGGTGGGGGCGATCATCGTCGTGGTTGCCGCGATGCGGGGGTCGATTCCGCTGTTGTTCCTGGGCTTTTTTCTCTTCGGCGGTGCGACGACCGCGGGTCTGCAGGCGCGCTATGCCGCGGTGGACCTGGCGCCGGGGGAGCTTCGGGGCCGCCATCTCTCCCTGATAGTCTGGGCGACCACGCTCGGGGCAGTGGTCGGACCCAGCCTCGCACCTCTGGCGGGCGCCTCGGTGGGCAGGTACGGGGTGCCCACCCTGGCCGGCCCGTACTTCTTCTCGGCGCTGCTGTTTGGGCTGGCGACGCTGCTCCTGATGCTGTTCCTGAGACCGGACCCGGCGGTGGTCGCGCGCGCTGCGGCCGCACATCCGAGCTCCCCGATATCGAATGCCCCTCGTGCCGGGATGCGCGCCGCGCTGAGATTCGTGCTGTCACAGCCGCCGGCTCGCCTGGGCGTGAGCGCGATGGCGGTCGGCAACCTGGTGATGATCGGGGTCATGGCGATGACGCCGGTGCATATCCGAAGCGCTGGCCACGACGCGCCGCGCACGCTCAGCATCGTCGGCCTGGTGCTCAGCTTCCACATCGCGGGGATGTTCGCGTTTTCGCCGGTTTTCGGATGGCTGACTGACCGGCTCGGCCGCCGTCCGGTCATCGTCACGGGCATCGCGCTGCTGCTCGCCGCGTGCGCCCTGGCGGGAAGCGCAGGGCATGACACCGCACGCCTAGCCGGCGCACTCATGGTCCTCGGTCTCGGATGGTCGGCGACCATGGTGGCCGGGTCCACCCTGCTCAGCGAGTCGATTCCAGTGGAGCTGCGCGCGTCGGCGCAGGGGCTTTCGGATCTCATCATGGGACTGGCCGGTGCGTCGGCCGGCGCCATCTCAGGGGTGATCGTGGATGCGTGGGGGTATCCGACCCTGGCTCTGCTTGCCGCGCTGGCGACGGCGCCGTTGATCGTACTCGTATCGTTCACTGGAGCCGTTGAGCAGGTTAGCTGAGCCTGCGACGCTAATTTGTACCGCTCGTCGTCGTTTCCTGCGGCTAGCCTTGGGCAACCGGGTGAAAGAGCTCGACCCAGAAACGGGCTCCTCCATGCTCTGCCCCTTCTATTCCGATTTTACCCCTGTGCGCCTCAACGGCCAGCTTGCAGAAGGCGAGGCCGAGGCCGCTCGATCGCACACCGGCGGAACGGCCAAGCGGGGCCTGGCCGAACTTCTGGAAGATCAATCCTCGAAACTCCGCCGGTATCCCTGGTCCATTGTCCGTAACGGTCAGACGCACTCGATCATCCTCAGCGGCCAAGCCAACACGTACCTGTCCCCCCGTGGGCGTGAACTTGTAGGCGTTTCCTACCAGGTTGACCATCACCCGGCTAATCAGGTCGGGATCGCACATCAATCTTACCGGCGGCTCCGGCAGGTCATACGCGACGCTTATTTCCCCTGGCGGCGGGCCTAGAGATGCAACGGCCGCCGGGAGCAGTGCCACGAGATCCGTTTCCCTGAGCGACACCGGCATCTGACCCGCCTCAAGCCGGCTCACATCGAGCACCTGACTGACCATCTCGGTCAAACGGCCGGCGATCAGCTGAGCCTCTGAGGCGTACTCGACAACTTCAGCATTTCCATTTGCGACGATTCCTATCAGATCAAGGTATCCCTGGAGTCCGGTCAGCGGAGACCTGAGGTCGTGCACGATCATATGCGTCAGCGTGTCGCGAGCGGATTCCAGCTCCTGAAGCTGCCGTAGCTGACTCCCCACCTGATCGTGAAGTTTCTTGGTCGCTGCAGCGTTCCGCACTCGGAGAACGAGATCACCCAAGTCAATTGGCTTGGTGATGAAGTCATTCGCCCCCGCGTTAATCCCGGCCAGGCGGTCCTCACGGGCATTCAGGGCGGTCACCAGCAGCACCGGTATCATCTCGGTTTTTCGCTCGTCTTTGAGCCTGCGACAGACCTCGACTCCGTTGAGGCCAGGCATCATGACGTCCAGGAGCACGACATCCGGGAGCCGGTCTCTGGCCAGAGCGAGGCCCTGCTCTCCATCTGCCGCGGAGCACACGGCGTAGTTCCGGGACTCCAGCAAGTCAGTCAGGAGCTGAACGTTCTTGGGCTCATCGTCGACGACGAGGATCAGTGGCCGCGCCCGCTCGCTCATCCGGGCCTTCGTAGGATTGTTCTCGTTCATGAGGATGGTTGAGGCTGACTAGTCCACCCATTTGAGCGCGCGGCTCACCAGGGACATCATCTCGACCAGCCTGAACGGCTTCTTTATCGTCAGGATGGCTCCCAGGAGTCGAGCATCTCCAAGGAGTTCGATCTGCTGAGTCTGCCCGCCATCCGACATGACAATGATCCGTGCTTCCGGGCTGTGCGCCAGCAGCTCCAGAATGACTTCGAGACCATTTTTAGCGGGCATGTGGAGATCGGTGATCACGAGATCGGCCCGCTGCGCCTGCCAGAGACGCAGCGCCTCTGCACCGTCGCAGGCTAGAACGACCTCATAGCCGGCCTTGCCGAGCCCTACCTGGAGCACATTCCGGATGCCAGGGTCGTCGTCGACGACCAGAATTCGCTGCCTCGATGAAGCGACCATTCAATCTGCTCCCTATCTGCCCCTCTCATAGGTCAGCAGCCGGGCCACCGTCTGACAAAAGGTGCGAGTGTCAATCGGCTTGGAGATGTAGGCGTCGAAACCAGCCTCCAGCGCGGTCTGCTCATCCATTTTCATCGCCTGAGCCGTGAGTGCCACGACGCGGATGTGCGCGGTCCGAGCATCCTTCCTCAGTTGTCGGAGCGCGTCATAGCCATCGATTCCGGGCAGCCGGAGGTCCATGAGGATGAGAGAGGGAGGGGCTGCCTGCGCCTGTCGGAGCCCTTCTTCGGCTGATTCAGCCTGCCGGACGTCGTACCCCGCTCCGGTCAGTAGATCGGTGGCCAGCTCGAGATTCAAAGCGTTGTCCTCGACGATGAGGATGCTGACGCTGGGCGATTTCATGGTCGCTCCCCGTCACCACTGATCGGGTTTCTCCCGGCCTCCGGCCGTATCCGCGCCAGCTCTCGCAGCAGATCCCCGGTAGCCCCCTTGGTGACGATTGCCTGGACACTCCCGCGCAGCCGTTCCCCTTCCTCCGGACTCAGGTCCTTGACCGTGAAAATGAGGATGGGGATCTCGCGACACTCGGCATGACCCCGGAGCTCCCGTACGACCTCGAAGCCGGTTGCTTCCGGCATCTGGAGATCCAATACGATAAGGTCGGGCAGTTCCGCCCGGGCCAGCTCGATCCCTCGCCGGCCATCGGAGGCCGACAGGACGCGATATCCCTGCGAGCCGAGCATGTCGGCCAGGAGCTCCACTGTCTGGGGCTCATCATCGACCACCAGCACCGTTGCCGTTGCGTTGTCGGTGTGACGGACAAACCTCCTCCGCACGGCCGCAAGAAAGTCGCTTCGGTTGAGAGGCTTCACCACCCAATCGATGGCCCCGAGGCTCAAGCCCAGTTCCTGATGCTCGGTAATCGACACGATAATTACAGGGATGTCCCGGGTCTCCGGCAGACTCTTCAGCCGGGCCAATACACCCAGGCCGTCCCCGTCTGGCAGCAGTATATCCAGGGTAATCCCCGCCGGTTGGAGCTCTTTGGCCAACGCCACCGCCTGCTCGCCAGTGGTCGCCTGCGCTACACGGTATCCGGCATCGACAAGCTGGTGAGCAAGGAGTTCCCTTGTGGGTCGGTCGTCCTCCACCACCAGAATAAGCGGACCTCCGTTCGAGGCTCCGTCCTGGGCGCCAAGGGCTTCGGCGTCCCGGGTACCTGCTGCTGGGGCAAACGGCAGCACAAAACGGAAGATGCTGCCCCGGCCGGGGTCGCTCTCCACCCAGATCCATCCACCGTGCAGCTCCACCAGCTTTCGCGACAGCGCCAGCCCAAGCCCGGTCCCTTCCTGATTGCTGGCATAGCTCGACTGCACCTGCTCGAACTCACCGAAGATCCGTTCTTTGTCCTCCGGCCGGAGTCCTATTCCTGTGTCCGCGACCGAGACCTCGATCCACTGGCCACCCTCCCTGACATCGATGTCGTGCGCTCGACGCGCGGTCACTCTGATGCTGCCGCCTTCTGCGGTGAACTTTATCGCGTTGCTCAGGAGGTTGTAGAGCACCTGCTTGACCTTGGACTGATCAGCCCTAATCGCCGGAAGGCCATCGTCCACCTTGACCGCAAGGCTCAAATGTTTTTTGTGCACCAGCGTTTCCACAATGGCCTGCACTTCCGCTAAGGCTGTCCCGACATCGAACTCGGACAGCGCCAGCTCCATATGGCCGGCCTCGACCTTCGAGAGGTCGAGGATATCATTTATCAGCTGGAGCAAGTTCCGGCCGCTGGTGAGGACGTTGCCCACATACCGTCGCTGCTTCTCGTTCAGCGTCCCGAAGTTCTCGTCCTGCATCATTTCGGAGAAGCCGATGATGGAGTTGAGTGGCGTGCGCAACTCGTGACTCATCTTTGCCAGGAAGTCCGATTTCGCGTGGTTGGCGGCCTCGGCGGCAGCCTTCGCCCTGCGCAACTCCTCGTCGGCCTGCTTTCGCACCGTGATGTCGTTAAAGGCAACAATGGCCCAGACTACCCGCCCCGCGGCGTCGAAGACGGGCGCAGACCAACATTCCACCGGGACCACCCGGCCGGGCTGGTGGATCTCCAGATCGGTGAGGTATGCCCGCTCACCGGTCAGTGCACGCATTAAAGGCAGACTTTCGGTGGGATAAAGCTGGTCGGTCCCTGCCTGGTAGACCTGGTAAGCCTCAGCAATGTGCCCGGGCGCCACGGCCAGGACGCCTTTCCCGAGAATCTCACCGCTCGCCTGATTGGCATAGTACGGCTTTCCCGTGGCATCGCCCACAAAAACCGCCACCGGGAGGGCCTCCAACACCTGGAAGAGCCGGCTGTCACTTTCACGCAGGGCTGCCAGTGCCTGGCGGCGCTTGGATACCCCACGGTTGATCAGCAGGGCGGCTACAAGCACGAGCAAAAGGGCGAGACCGGTGACGCCCCCGATCGTGAACAGTGCCATTCGGCTCGTTGCACTCACTTTGGTGTCCCACTGATCCGCTCGAGCCATCGCCCCCGCATCTATGGCGGCAACAACAGTGCGAATGCTGTCCATCAGCCGCTTTCCTTCACCGCTTCTCACGATGGCCATCGCGGCCTGGGAACGACCCTCGCCACGGAGGGTGATAGTTCGAGTAAGTCCGGCAATTTTCGCCTGAATGACCGGCTCCAGGGACTTGAGTTGCCGGTGCTCGAGGGAATCTCGCTGGGTGAACTGTAGCAGTTCACCGAATCTCCGGGTAACGGAGGCAGACTCTGAGACGAACGGCTCCAGAAACTCCTTATTCCCAGTGAGCAGATAACCTCTCTGCCCTGCTTCTCCGTCCCGGAGATCTCCCAGGAGGTTCGAGAGCTTGATTCGGAGGTCGTAGCTCTCCTTACGCTCCCTGGCCGCTTGCGTAAAGTGCTTGGTGCTCCAGAGGGCCATGCCGCCGATGATGCAGAGGATGCCCAGCGCGGCAGCGAAGCCGAGGTTGATCTTGACCCGCGGGCTCGAGGTTGGGGGCTCTGCGGTACTACCCTTTCCCGAGGCAGGAGAAGGAGGCAGCGAGGGTTCGGATACATTGTTACTAGCGGAAATCAAGTCTGTCGCGGAGGTGGCAGTAGCATTTCTCTACCCGATTTGCGGGTGCGACTTACTGGGCCTCAATGGATACCCGGTGGGGTACCATAAGCAAAGGCCCTGCCGAGTTCGGTGACGCTGGCGTGCGTCCCCTGTCCACCAGCCCCCACCCTTCAGCACCAGGATCGATCCGCCCTCCGCGCCGTCGGAAAACCGGTGCGAGATCAGCACTGTGATCGTACGGACAGTTCACGGCTCCAACCCCATTAGCTCGACCCCAGCTCCGCAGCTCATCGGCCCGGATCGCCGCTGCCGCCGCCCACCAGACCGGCCCCCGCCGGGCGAGCTCGTCGCGAGCACCCGCGAGGTCGCTGGTGCGCTCCAGCCATGGCAAAGCGTAGAGCTCCAGTGCTTGCCGCAGTTCCCGCGTCGCCCGCGCGTTGGTCCCCTCGGCCCGCCCATCGGCCCGGCGATCGAGCCAGGAGAATAGAGTCCCGATAACTCGCCCCGCGTTCGGCGCCGGGGAACGCTCCGCTTGCGCTCCCCGGTACATCGTTGTATGATGGTCATCATATGAGCGCTGCTACCCCTGGACGAACTGCCCCCAGCCGCAAGGAAGCCACCCACGAGCGCATCGTGGACGCCGCCGCGCGCGCCATCCGGCGCAGCGGCTACGGCGGCACCGGTGTCGCCGAGATCATGAAGG
>JBDTUV010000137.1:0-6875 GCA_040007575.1 Gemmatimonadales bacterium | reverse complement strand
TGGTGTTCTTCTGCTCGGCGAGGGCCTGCCCGAGCTGCTCTCGGGTGACGAGGCCCTCGCGGAGCAGGATTTCGCCAAGCCGGTCGCCTCCGGCAGGTGCGGTCGCCATTAGTTCCGAGGTATCCGAAGGAAAGGGTTCAGGGATATCATCGGAATGCGATGCCGATGACGTGAGCGACCACCTTACGGTGCTGTCACCGACCTCCGCAGGCGGGCGACCAACCCCGGCCCGATCCCAGGAATACGGTCCAGCGCCTCCACCGTCGCAAACGGTCCGCGGGCCTCGCGATCCGCCACGATCCGCTGGGCCAAAGAGGGCCCTATGCCGGGCAGTCCCTCGAGCTCGACAGCGGTGGCACGATTGACGTTGAGGACGGTATCCGGCGGCTCCAAACGGGCGGCTGCCATGCTCCCCTGAGGTGAGGAAGCAAACGCAGTGCCAAGCCCTGCACCCAAGCGGTTGGGCTCCGCATTCCACGGCTTAGCGCCGCTGAAGGTGAGGTGGGGAGCGAGTGTCCCTAGCAGCCCGGGACCGATCCCGGGTACCCGATCGAGCCCCTGAAGGCTACCAAACGCTCCCTTGGCATTCCGATCGGCTACAATGACCTTGGCCAGCGCGACGCCAACCCTCGGCAGGCGAGCGAGCTCGGCGGGCTGCGCCACATCCGCGTCAACCATCTCGCCAGGCGCGAGCGGCCGTGCCTCGTGCATGGCACTGTCGCGCTGCTCCGTTGGGGAACCGTCTGAGAGGGTGGGGAGCACCTGAACCTCACCCGGAGCCTCGCCTGGCCGGGTGGCAAGGAGCCGGACGCCCTGGCCAGCAACTGCCAATGTCAGGAGAAGGAGCATCGCTCGGCGCTCAGGGGGGAGCATGGAACGAGGGTAGGAGGGAACGAGGGAAGCGGGGTAGGCGGATTTACGCGGGAAGGATGGGAAAGAGGGAAGGACGGGGAGGTCGGGAAAGACGGGAACGCAAATGAACCTCCTCATCCCGAGAGAGCGAAGCGACCGAGGGATGAGGACCTCCTTGCTGCTCCTCCCCGTCCTTCCCGTCTTTCCTTCTACTCCCGCCTCACCAACGCTACGGCGACGTCACCCACGACCTGCAGGCTGGCGGCACTCACCTTGTCGATCGTGTCGTCCGGGGTGTGCCACGAGGGATAGTCGAAGTCGACCACATCGATGGCCCGGATGCCGGCTTTCTGCAGCTGAATGTGATCATCGATGAGGGTATGTCGGGGAGAGGCAATGAAATAGCCACCGTAGCCGAGATCCTTCGCCGTATCCCAGACCAGCTCTACCACCTCGGGCGCGCCGACTAGCGAATTGCCCTCCTGGTAAATCTGCAGATCCTTGTCAGCCACGAGGTCGAACAGCACGGCGTAAAGCGGCCGCGCCCCCGGCAGCTGGTGTGCCCCGTAGTAGCGTGATCCGATCAAGACGTCTGCGGAATCCTTGGTGAAGTCCCCATAGTCCTCGCCATCTACGAACAGGAGGTCCACGCCTGCTGCCGGCGGGCTACGCTTGAGTACGTCCGCCAGACCAAGCAACACGGCAACTCCAGACCCGCCGTCATTCGCCCCTTGGACTGGTTTGGTGGAGTCGCGCGACCGCGGGCTGTCCGCGACGGGCCGGCTATCCCAGTGAGCCAGGAGAAGCAGCCGCTTCTCGGCCGATCGGTTGAAGCGGGCGATGAAGTTCCGGAGCGGAAGCGTATCTCCCCGTGCCGTCACGTGGGGCCAGCTCTGAACGATCACCGTATCGGCCCGCTGACGGAGGAGGCTATCGAGCCAGTCTCCCATACGCCGGTGGGCTTCGGTCCCCGGGATCCTGGGGCCGAATCCGACTTGCGCCTGGATATATCCGAACGCGCCCGCGCCGTCGAACTCCTTCGGGGGACGTGCCCGCTCCCTGCAGGCGGAGAGGGCGGAAAGGGCGGACAAGGCGGAAAGGGCGGACCAGCGTAGGCGATCTGAAAATGGCATACGGTAACGTAACCTTGTTAGGGACCGTGTTTCGATCACTTCCTTCCTGTTCTTCCGCCGCTTTTCTACCGCCTCTTCACCTACCGCCTCACTTCTTCCGCCTACCGATAGTCCCCCGCGTAGAGCGACAGCTGGAACGTCAGCATGAGGAAAATCTGAGAGGTTCGCCGGCTCACGTGACGGGCGTCGTTCAGCGAGTAACCGAATTGCAGGCCGCCACTCAGCGTCTTGAGCAGGTCCGTGTCGAATCCGCCGCGGATCTCATCACGTCGTACATCGGAGACGGGGGTACACCGGGGATCGATCCCACGTTCCAGGCACGTTAAGGTCTTGGCCAAGAGGGCGGTGAGGGTAGATCGTATCTGCTTCCGCTCCCGGCTGATGCTTCTGGGCAGGGCGAAGGAGTAGCTGATCGAGCCGGTCATGTCGTTCTGATCGAGGACCGTGGCGTTCCCGTTACTCTCGGTGCGTTGTGACTGGTTCGAGAACGAGAGCACCAACCCCAGGCCGTTCCTGAAGGAAATCTGAAGGTTGGGTGTGATGGCCGATGAGATCGTGGCGCTTTGGGCACCCCTGCTACTCCCGCTCAGCTGAATCGAAGTACCCTCTCGCTCCCGAATGCCCGCGCCGGCCGCCACGAGGCTCAGCGGGCCACCGGAGAATGTGTGACTCCAGCGCAGGTTTCCCACCGGCCACTCGCGCTGGCGGCTGGTGGTTTCCGTGAGCCCTTCGCCCACCTGTTGGAACCGTTGCGTCCGCGTCAGCGAGTAGGAGAGGGTGGCCGAAAAGCCGAGCGGAAGGTCCATCCCTGAGGCCAGGGTCGCGGTCCGGGTCTCCGAAGCCCCTCGCGCCCGCTCACCCTGCTGGCTCAGAAAGTCGTCCAGGCCTCCGAAACCGAGCATGAAGCCCAGGTCTGGATCAAAAGCAGAGAGGTCGTATGTGGAAGTGCGACCCTGCTGAGTGCTGAAGTCCACCGGTCGAACTCGCGCCACCCATTTCCCTACCTTGCTGCTGTCGCCCCAGAGCTGACGGAGTGCCCGGGAAAGGTCGAGCGACACCCCGAGCTCCCGTCCCCTGGAGTTGTTGAGGGTTTGCGGGAGAACGAAGGCACCGCTGTCGCCATCCACCTGAACTGGAGTCCGGCTGGTGAGGGTCCGGTAGAGCAGGAAGCTGCTGGAAGTCACGAATCGGGGACGTAACCACGATGTCAGGCGAGGCGTCAACGCAAAGGCGGTGGTCAGGTTGCGATCACGCTCGACCCCGACGGGTACTCCGAGGAAGAGCCGCCGCTCGGCGTAGGCCAGACGGCCGGTCGAGGTGGAGTCGGGGTAGACCTGCAGATCCCGGGTGCTGGCAAGGTCCGCGTTCAGCGTTACCATGCCCAGCGGCTGCCAGGTGAGTCCTGCACCATTGCGCCAGACATGGGTGAGCGATTGCGCCGGCAGCACCAGCGCGTCAGCCGCGCGCTCCACCGGCACCGAGAACGATGAGAAGGTGCCTTCATTGTGGTTGAGGCCGCTGTTCAGGCGGATACTGGTCGGCACCAAACTGAAGGAGGCGGAATCGAGACCTTTACCTGCTTCGCTCTGCCGCAGCCACTTGGGGAGCGCCTTGACCAGACCGCCGAAGGGGAGCCGGAAGCCTCGGCGCCGCATCTGCAGGCTGTAATTGAGGGCCAGGACCTCGGCATTGGACCTGGCGCGCGACAGCTCGGTTTGGGTGCGGCCCCGGGTGACCGTGGCTGAGAACGTCAGCGGGTCCACAAATCCCTGAGTCAGCCAGCTCCTGCCTCGCTCCGAGCGCCGGATGGCCAGGTTGTAGGTTGCGCTCCAGGATTCGGGACGGCGCAGCCCCACCAGAGCGTCGCCCCGGAGATCGGTGCCGGTCAGAAGCTGAAGATCTTCTCCCCGCCTGGTGTAGGACAGGGTGACAGGCACGGCCAGACCGAGCGCGGTCGGAAGGAAGCGGTCCAGCCGCCAGTTGGTGTTGAGCTGAAAGGTGCCCGTCGTGCGGTATGTGGGATCATCGTTCAACTGGTGGAACTGCCCGTCCTGGCGAATGTACGATGCCGTGATGCTGCCCACGTCCGAGGCGGCGAGCCGGGCGTCGAGTGCAACCGCGGTGCCGGTTTGCGAGACCGGATTGGTTAACCGGATGTCGTCCACCCAGAGCTCGGTTTCCGCCACCGGAAGCGTTTCCCGCTCCCGATAAATGCCGGCCGAGATCTCCTGGACCGCGAGCAGATTTGGAGGATTGATTCCCGGGTCGGCGAGGTGCACGAGGTACGGCCCATCGCAGGCGACGTAGGCACCGGGATCGCCGCCGCACTGGTCCGCCCCGCTCGGGGGTGAGCCTTGCAGCCAGCGAGTCTCCACCTCGGCGCGCAGTCGCCGCCACACCTCGAGATCGATGGCCAGCTCTGGATCCCATGTCGTCGTGCGCGCGCCGGTACGGAACAGATAGAAGTTCCGGTCATCGCTCCCCACCTTGAGAAAGGCCTGCATATCGCCTTCCTCCCACCCGGGACCACGGCCGCGTACCCACACGCGGAGCTCACCATAGTTCAGCAGATTCTGTGGACCGGCAGGAAAGCGGAGGTAGGCTTCGGCGCGATCTCCCACCTGAAGTCCACGCCCGATCAGCCGCAACGACTTTTCGTTGATCTGGGTGCCGAGGGGGTTGCGATCGCCACCCCGCCGTGAGACTCCCTCCACAACGCCGGGCGGCGACTCATAGCCGAGATCGATCCTGTTCTCGGTCGAGACCACCGAGGCAACCACCTCGCCCGCCGGCTCGGAAACCGTACCCGCCAGACCCGCCAGCGGTCGCTCCGAGCGCCGTACCCAGGAAGATCCCACCAGGCGCATTCGCGCGAGCGCGAACCGGGCTACGACGTCGGGGCCACCATTATCCGGCGGCGCCGCCAGCGTCATTCGCAGCTGCTGGATCAGACGCAGGTCCGGACTGCCGATCCGGGCGTCCGGGGTTCGGAGCGGAATGCGGTACAGCTGCCAGCCGCTGACCCGGCCCTGCTCGTCGACAACCCGGGATCCATCCCGCACGTAGTACTTGTCACCCGGAGCCAGGCTTACGATGTAGCGAAGCACGTTATCGCTGGCGCCCTGGGCGTTGAGCACGTTGTCGCCGTCGAGATCCTCCGTATCCAACGCCCCGTTTCCGTTGGTGCAGCGGCTGCTCAGGTCCCCCCAGGGGTAGATCGGAACCGTCGCGCTGAGAGGCTGCCGGCAGAGAGGGATGTCGTTCACCACGCCACCGGCCGGGTCGTGGATCTGGTCCGGCCTGTCTCCCAGAATCCCGATGTCGTCTACTTGAGCGTTGAAGACGTCGATCGAGTTCCGCTCGGTGTCGAGCTGCCCCAGGCCCACGAGCTGACGCCCGGCGTAGAGGGTATCACCAGTCGCGTGGATGGTGTCGGGAGCCACAGCGACGGCGTCCTCATCCACCTTGCCTAGATCGAGGACCAGCCGAACGCCGGCGGAGTCGGCGCTGCGCGAGGACGGCTGAAAGACCCAGAACTCCAGGTACTCGTCCTGCGTGATGTCGAGTCCCGTAGCGCTGAGGGGCGTTACGATCGAGCGCCAACGGGGGAGAAACTGACGGCTGGGAAGACTCCAGCGGGCCGAGTTGTCGCGGCGTACCTGGCCGCCCGCCGTGTCGGCGTGGAGCGTGAGGTACATGACGGTCTCACGCTGCTCGCTACGTCCCGAGAGGCGAATGAGCGAATCAATATCCTGGGGAAAGACCTCCACCGGCTGATTGGTCCCGGGAATCCTGACCAGATTCTGCCAGGTGAGTGCAACCGCGTCGGCGTTGTCGAAGCCGGCGGTAAAGCCGAGCGATTCGAGCCCGCTGGGAGATTCAGGCCGGCTCCCGAATTCCCAGGCGGTCTCTCCCAGCCGGATAGAGGTCCCCGCCTCGGTCTCAAACTCCTCGATGTAAGCCTGGCCCGAGCGGCTCCTATCCGGCTTGGTGAAAGCGAACTCTGCGTTGACGTCGAGGAGCGACGGTGCCACCGCCGGCCGGGTCGTAAGCCGATTGAGGAGGCGGCTGATTCCACCGGGCTTAAAGTGAAGGTCTGTGCTGACCCCGCCGATCAGGTTGGCGGACGCCTCGAAACCGAGCGGTGGCCGGTTAAAGAGGCTCTGCTCCCGCTGGTACATTCCCATCAGGTTCACCGCGCCCTTGTCCCCCAGCGCGTAACTGGTGGCAATGCCCAGGATCGTCGTTGGGGCTACCCCGAAGAGGCCTTGCTCCTCGAAGCGGGCCGTGACCTGCCCGACGCTGTTCCCAAAGAGCGCATCCGGATTGAGAAAGGTGACCTGACCCGTCTCGTAGGACAGAGTATAGTCCACCCCCCGCTGCAGGCGGCGTCCACTCAGGGACAACTGCTCGCTGCCCTCGCGAATTTGAAAGGCGCCGAGATTCAGCGTGGACCGGTCTCCTGCGCCGGAGGAGTTGTACCGCATGCGAATCTGAAATTTGGCAGGCGGACCCCTCGAGAGGAGCAGGTACTGCGGCGTCCGATACAGCGAATCGGACCGCTCGGCCGGACTGAGCCCTCGAGCGTCGGCAAACGGCGTCAGGTGCGGGAACACGATGTACGACTCATGTACCACTTGAGCCGCTTCGGGATCGCGGCTGCGGGGAAAGAGCCGATTCTCGCGATCCAGCAGATTGGGGTCGGTTGGGAGCGCGAGCCCCAGAAGCGCCAGGTAGGTCGCAGCCCCGGACTGCGGCCGCTCGGAGCGGTTGACTGAGAGATTTACCTGGAGAGACGATACATCGAGATCCCCACCTGCCACCCGGTAGATCTGACGCATCTCGCGCCGAAAGGTCTCCTTGTCCGGACCCACCTGCGGAGCCACGATC
>JBDTUV010000136.1:0-6912 GCA_040007575.1 Gemmatimonadales bacterium | reverse complement strand
AGCCGCCGGCCCAACGATGCTTGCTGCTGACGAGCGGACCCGCCATCAGCGGATCGCGCAGCATTGGTCGGTCCGCTCGCAGCAGAAGCCAGCGTTAGACGGCACCCCTCGCTGGCACTTCACGGACTGAGCCTGTACCTTGCCCCACCATCCCTTTGCTCCACCCCCACAGGGGGTTCCCAATGAACGTCCGTGGAAAGATCGCCCTCATCACCGGCGCCTCGAGCGGCATCGGTGCCGCGACAGCCCGTGCCCTCGCCACCGAGGGAGCCCGCGTCGTACTCCTTGCCCGCCGCGCGGCCGAGCTCAAGCAGGTCGCAGGCTCCATCGGCTCCTCGGCGGCGAGCTATCCGGTCGATCTGACGAACGCACCCGCGGTGGCCACGGTGGCCGCCCGGATCATCGCGGAAGTAGGTCTACCCGATATCCTCGTGAACAATGCTGGCGCAGGACGGTGGAAGTTCGTGGACGAGACCACACCGGACGAGGCGGTGGCCATGATGGCCGCCCCCTACTTTGCCACCTTTCACACCACCCATGCCTTCTTGCCCGGCATGCTCAAGCGGAACAGCGGCCACATCGTCAACGTCAGCTCCGTGGGCTCTCGTTTCGTGTGGCCTGGAGCCACGGCCTATCTTGCTGCGCGCTGGGCGGTTCGCGGCTTCACTCAGGCATTGCGCGCCGATCTCGCGGACACCGGAATTGGGGTGACTTTGTTCGAGTGTGGCGTCGTCAAGACCCCTTACTGGCAGACCAACGCCGGCAGCCTGGAACGAGTCCCCAAGATGGGCAAACTCGTGCCCGAGCTGGAGCCGGAGCAGGCGGCTGCTGCGATTGTCCGAGGCATCCGACGGAACCGCAAGCTCGTGGTCGTCCCGTTCATGATGCAGCTAACCTATTGGCAGCATGCGGTCTTTCCTGGCGTGGTCCAGTGGCTCATGACCCGCACCGGCGTTCGGCACCCGCCCGCCTAGCAGGTGCCGTCTAACTACAGCTGGCAGGGCTGGGTCAATCGGTTCGCTTCTGAGGAGGCTCGTAGGCCTCGCCCTGCGGCTTATGCGCGATGCGTTAGGCGGACGCCTGGCCTCGCGATTGGAGGAGCGCAATGACCGCTGGCCGATCGGCGTGGGCGCTACGGCCGGAGGCGCGCCGGCTGGCGCGCGGGGTGTTCGGCGCCTTCCTCCTCACCTTTGTGGCGGCGCGCCTCCTCGTATTCGCGATTATGGCCCGTCGGTTGCCGGATCTGTATATGCATCTCGGCGGCACCCATATCCATCACCTGAACTACGGCATCTTTCTGTTGGCGGGGACCGGCGCGCTGCTGCTCTTTACAATGCCGCCGCCAGCACAGCTGCGGCCTCTGTGCTGGATCTATGGGATTGGGCTCGCCCTGACGTTCGATGAGTTCGGGATGTGGTTGCACCTCGGCGGGGGCTACTGGCAGCGCGCGAGCTTTGATGCAGTGGCCGTGCTGGCAGCCTCGCTGGGGCTCGCCGCCTTCGCGCCACCGCTCGGCCGCTGGATGCCCCGGCACTGGGCAGGAGCGGTGGCAATGGGGCTGGCCGTCGCCGCCTTCTACATACTGCTCGCCGGCTCGTTCCGGTGGGCCACACAGGAAGCGCCGCGGCTGGAGCGCCTGGAGCAGGCAGGCCCGCAGTAGTGTAGGCGCGCCGCCTAACCCGCCAATGCAGCCGACAAACGCGGGCTGGCCAGGCTCCTAGTATGTGCCCACTCCCAAAAGCGATAAGGAGCGTAACTTTTCTCAGGTCGTTTGCAGCTGATTAGCACTTCGTTAGGCGGACTCCCACTCAGGAGAATGATATGCGCCGCTATGAACTCGTCTCCGGGGCGTTCTTCTCTTTTCTCGCTCTTGTCCAACTGACTCGGGTGGTCTTGGGTTGGCCTGTCCGAGTCGCCGCCGTCGCCGTTCCCGTTTGGGCTTCGGTCCTCGCGTGTCTGGTGGCTGGCTCGTTCGCGGTTTGGGCATTCCGCAGCTCGCGGGACGCCACCTGAGCGGAATCCGCGTTGCTCTGAGCGTCATCGGAGTCGCCTACGCGCTTCTCGGGCTCGTGGTGGTCCTCTTCGCTGTGAACCTGCGCCAACACGTCGACATCGGCACCGCGTATCTCGCAGTGGGGATTCTGGCATGGGGTGGTACTATCGCGGCGACGGGACTGTCCGCCGGGAGTGTGCTGGGCACGCTGGCCTTGGTGCGACATCCCGACACTCGTCGCCCGCTGTACCTGCTCGCGATTCTCAGCGGGTGGATCGGTGCGCTGGTGCTTGGGTGGCTTGCTTGGGAGTTCTGGACCCATTCGTCCCTCCCAAAGGTGGCCGCCTAACAAGCGCATGCAGCTGGCCGCGATTCACATTTAAGGAGGTAGGGGTAGTGCATTCTGCCGAGTCGCCGCAGCTGGATGCGCGGTCCGTTAGGCGGCCGCGCGCGCGCAGAATAGGATCGATGGCCGAACTCACTTCTAAGGAACGTTAGATAGTGCACCAGCACCCAAGTCGCCGCAGCTGATGCGCAAGTCGTTAGATGGCAACGACCCCTAATGACGGGTGAGCTGGTCGCTCATGCCGGGCATGCGGTGGCGCGAACACCGCTACGGTCTAATGAGACGCTCCAGTGGCCAAGCGCTGTGGACATTCCGCCGTTTGACGGCGTAGGCGCGTAACGGAGACGACGATGATGCCCAGTTTTCGGTGGAGAAGTTTGTTGGGGGCCTCAGTCATCCTCTTTCTGTTATATGGAGCTGCTAACGTGTTAGCGGCTCTAAGCGTGCCAATCACGCTGATCAGGGGAGGTGCAGGCGCAACCGCCGTGGTGCTCGATCCCGACTCTGACGCCTATCTGGTCGGCGGCAAGCAGGTGATCAATGCGCTAAGAAGCGCAAACCCGAAGCTCAACACGCTCCTTGTTAGTTCGATGGTGAGCATGTGCGCGCAGATGATGGCCTTTGCTCTTGTTGCGATCCTCGTGACCTGGTTCGCGATTCGGCGTGGACAGACTTGGGGCTTGTGGGCAGTCGGGGCAGCGGCGCTGGCGCAACTTCCGTATTACGCGGCAATCCTCGCCATGTACGCGGCCCAGGGAGCCCCACTCGGCGGCTCGGTCCCGGGGCTATTGTCTTTCTCCCTAGGACCCTTGGTCGCGCTTGCCCTCGGCTTTGTGGGGATTCGACGTATGCGGCTGACACCGATGACGTGACCATGAACCCGCTTTCCGCCGGGCGTCATGCACTCTCTCGAGATTCGGTGGGCGGCCGTCGAGTCATGCGCGCCGCCATCTAACAAGTCGTTGAACCTGCGGAAGCCGCGCACCTTTCCAATCGGGCAGGCAGCTTCAACCTCGCGGCTTCGCAGGTTAACTCTGGCGTTAGACAGCACCGGTGTTCTCCTATGACTCTTGCGGACTTGGTTGACTCGGACCTCACGCCCCTCAAGCTCCTCCTTGATACGGTGCCACCATTGCTGCGGAAGAATGCGGCAGCTGCCGTAGCCAGCAAGGATGTGCACTTATCCACAGCCTGGCGGCAGGCTCTTAGCCTGGAGCTGGAGTCCATCGTGCTCCAGCTGAACGCGGCTGTGGATGGTTTCCTGTTACTTCTGGCCACACGACTAAAGGGGAAGGACCTAACCTGGCGATAGTGTCACCCATGTCCTGCGACTTAAGTGTTACCTCTGTATATAAACTGGACCTGCATGCGCTCTAACCCGCGCATGCAGCCGACCAGCACTAACAGGCAATAGGCCCGTGCTCTTAAATGCCGTCTTACGAGGTTTGAACTCGCTTCGCCGCAGGGTGACCGCGGTCCGCAGGTGGGGAAGGCTAGTGGATCGGCTGGCACAGACCGGGTTCCGCGCCTCAGATCACCAAGTCGACGCAGCTGCTGCGCGGTCCGTTATACGGCAATGAGGACTGGGGAGCTAATGGTCAAGCGTGATATGTACCGTCTCTGTGCCATGATCCTTGCGGTTGCCGCGTCCTGGGCCTGCTCGCCAATCGAGAAGGCAAGGGCCCCCAATTGGAATCGGGTCCCGGTCTCGCTCGAGCTGCGCCTGGCCGAGAGTTCACCGGGTCCCGGCCTGGTCTCGACGCCGGTATACGGTCAGGGCAAAACCGTGTATGTCCACCCGGAGGCCCAGCTGTCCAATAAAGACATTGCGAGAGCGGAGGCCGTAAAGACGAGAATAGGGCAGGGCGTCATCCTCCAGGTCTGGCTCACCCGAGCAGGAGCCGCCCGGATTAAGGAGGCAACCGGACGCCACATCGGTGACAGTCTCGCGGTGCTGATTGACTCTGTGGTCGTAGCCGTTCCGGTCATCCAAGAAGCCATGGGCGGCGACCCGAAGCAGCCGATGGACATCGGCATTCCTCTCGAGGCCAAGGAGGTCCAGCAATTGGCTGCCGCCGTGTCGAGGACCTGGCCTCCAGAAAAAAGCCCGCCGTGAAGCGGGCTTCTTGTTGGGACCCAGGTTGATACAACGGACTACGCGCTACGCCTGGCCAGCACCGCCTCGCTGTCGGCCTGGGGCGGGCTCAGGTAGGCCGCCCTGGTGGCCGCGACCTGGAGCGTCGCCCCCTTGGGTGTGACCTTCCGGAACAGCGGGAGGAACTCCTCCCAGCGCACCAGGATATTGCGGGCCCTGACGCTGACCGTCTTCTCCTCGTGTTCCCGAATCAGCTTCCGCAACAGCTCGATGTCTTCGTCGTCCAGCGGGCTGAGCTCCGCCATGTCGGTGTTGAGCCGGTTCGGAAAGGTGCCGGCTTCGTCGATGACGTAGGCCACCCCGTTCGACATGCCGGCCGCGAAGTTTCGGCCCGCACGGCCGAGCACCAGGACGATGCCGCTGGTCATGTACTCGCAACAGTGGTTGCCCGCCCCCTCGATTACCGCTACCGCGCCGGAGTTTCTGACCGCAAAGCGATCGCCGGCCTGGCCCGCGGCAAACAACTTTCCGGCGGTGGCACCGTAGAGCACGGTGTTCCCGATTATCAGATGCTGGTGCGACATGTCGGCGTAGCCGGCGCGGCGGAAGGGCCGAATGGTGATCTCGCCTCCGCTCAGTCCTTTGCCGACGTAGTCGTTGGCCTCGCCCTCGAGCTCGAGGTGCACGCCGCGGCAGAGGAACGCCCCGAAGCTCTGGCCCGCGGTACCCGTAAAGCGTAGACGAACCGATCCCGGCGGCAGGCCTTCGTCGCCGTGCTGCTCCGCGATCGCGCCGGCCACCCGCGCGCCAACCGTGAGGTGGTGATTCCGGATCTGGTAGTTACCGGAGAAGGGAAGCCCGCAGTCGAGATACGGCTTCAGATCAGCCAGGATCTCGTTATCGAGAGACACCAGGCCCGGCCGATCGTTGCGCTCCACCGTGCGGCGCAACGCTACGTGCTGCCCTTCTGTCCGCCCGTCCCGCTGTCCCGCGAGCAGTACCGACAAATCCAGCATCTGCGCCCGCGGGACGTCTGGGCACTCGACCCGCTCCAGGAGCTCGTTGTGCCCGATGATCTCATCCAGCGTGCGCACGCCGAGACTCGCCAGAATGCGGCGCACCTCATCAGCGATCAAGGTGAAATAGGCGATCACCTGCTCCGGCGTCCCGCGGAACTTGGCGCGGAGATCCTCGCGTTGGGTGGCGATGCCCGTTGGGCAGGTGTTGATGTGGCACTGCCGGGCCATGTCGCATCCCATGGCCACGAGCGGCGCGGTGCCGAAGCCGTAGCTCTCCGCTCCGAGCAGCGCGGCGATGACCACGTCGCGTCCGGTCTTCAGTCCTCCGTCGGTGCGGACCTCGATCCGATGGCGCAACCCGTTTCGCACCAGGGTGGACTGTGCTTCGGCCAGCCCAAGCTCCCAGGGCGAGCCAGCGTGCTTGATCGATGAAAGAGGCGAGGCGCCGGTGCCGCCGTTGTGCCCCGCGATCAGCACGTAGTCCGCGTAGGCCTTGGCCACGCCGGCCGCTACCGTTCCCACTCCTGTCTCGGAGACCAGCTTCACCCCGACCCTCGCACGGGGGTTGACGGTCTTGAGATCGTGGATGAGCTGCGCCAGATCCTCGATCGAGTAGATGTCGTGGTGCGGCGGCGGTGAGATGAGCTGAATTCCGGGCACCGCATGCCTGAGCCGAGCGATGAGATCGGTCACCTTGTGGGCCGGAAGCTGTCCGCCCTCACCCGGCTTGGCGCCCTGGACGATCTTGATCTCCAGCTCCTCGGCCCGGGTGAGGTACTCGGTGGTCACACCGAAACGGGCAGATGCCACCTGCTTCACCCGATTGTCCGCCCGGTCTCCGTTGCCGAGCCCGTGGTAGTTCGCGGGATCCTCGCCGCCCTCGCCCGAGTTCGACCGCGCGCCCATCCGATTCATCGCGATGGACAGCGTGGCATGCGCCTCCGGCGAGAGCGCGCCGAGGGACATGGCGGAGGACACGAATCGGCGACGGATCTCCTCGGCCGGCTCGACCTGCTCCAGCGGAATCGGGTCGCCCCGCTTCACAGCCAGGAGATCACGCGGCCCGGCCGGACGCCTGGCGGTGTTCTTGGCGAGAAATGCTTCGTACGCCCCGTCCGCCCGTGCCGCCTTCCTCCCACTTCCCGTTGCCTGCTGCAGCGCCATGACGATCTGCGGTGCCCAGCCGTGGTCCTCTCCCTCTTTGCGGAACCGGACTCGTCCATGATCAGGCAGTGAGGCAGCCTCTTCGACCTGGTACGCCGATCCATGCCGAGCCAGAACGTCCTCGGCCAGCTCCTCGAAGCCGATTCCACCCAGTGGCGAAGCGGTACCGGCAAAGCACGATGCGATCACCTCGTTGCCGAGACCGAGTGCCTCGAAAATCTGTGCGCCGCAGTAGGAGGAGAGGGTGGAGATTCCCATCTTCGAGAGAATCTTCAGCAGACCTTTTTCTGCAGCC
>JBDTUV010000135.1:0-6925 GCA_040007575.1 Gemmatimonadales bacterium | reverse complement strand
GCTCCGGTTTTCCGATAAGCACGAGGATCGCTTCGAAGGAATCGGGTACCACCTCAGTCCCGAGGGTCTGATCCTGTTGGACGGCGCTCTGGCTCACATCGTGTGCGAGCGCCAGGCAACGTATCCTGCCGGCGACCACACCATCGTGCTGGGCCGGGTGGTCGGTGGCGCCACGAATGAGGGACACCCACTGCTCTTCTATCGCGGCGGTTACGCCGCGCTCGGCTAGTCATGGCAGGACTTTCGATCACGCCCATCGGCGCGGAGCTGCTCGATGACCCCTCGGCCAATCCCGCGGCGGTGGCGGAGTCGCTTCGCAACATCGGGCGGGCCAACCGCTGGTTCGGAGGCGCCGCAGCGGTGCGATTCGGGCTGGCACGAACGCTCGGGGGCGTGCCCCCGGGTACGACGCTCTCGCTCCTGGATCTCGGCACCGGGCTGGGGGACCTGCCCGGAGTCGCGGTTCGATGGGGAGCGGCTCGAGGGATCCGCTTGATGCCGGTTGGACTCGAGCTCAACCGTGTCGCCGCCGCCCTCGCCTCGAGTGCAGGCGTTCCCACGGCGCTCGCCTGTGCCGGGGCGCCACCGGTTCGCGATAAGAGCGTGGATGTCGTACTGGTGAGCCAGGTGGCGCACCACCTGACGGAAGCGTCGGTGGTCCATCTGCTTCAGACCTGTGACCGGCTGGCACGCCGGGCCGCCATCGTTGCCGACCTGCGCCGCAGTCCCATCGCCCAGGCAGCGTTCTGGTGCGGGGCTCGGCTCCTCGGGTTCGATCCAGTGACCGTCGCCGACGGCATGACCTCAATCCGCAGAGGTTTCAGCCGAGGCGAGATGAGTTCGCTGATGGCTCGCGCCGGCATCAACGGGCGGGTCGATCTCTGCCCGGGATTTCGACTGGTCGCCAGCTGGCTGCCTCAGGCGGTGTGATGCGCGCCGTCGACAGCATTCGCATCGCTGCCCCGGTGGAACGTGTGTTTCAGGCCGCGGTGGACGTCGAACAGTGGCCGGCGATTCTCAGCCACTACCGCTGGGTCCACATGCTGGAGCGGCGGGACCAGAGTGGGCTGGTCGAGATGGCCGCATGGCGACCCTTCGGCGTTTTCAAGTATCCGACCTGGTGGGTCTCGGAGATGCGGGTGGACCGGCCTGGTCTCGCGGTTCATTACCGCCATGTCCGCGGTATTACCAGGGGAATGGACGTGGTCTGGCAGCTCCAGCCACTCGAAGGCGGTACCGGCGTGACGATCGTGCATGACTGGTCCGGCCCCCCGTGGCCTTGGGTGGGTCCCCTGGCGGCAAACCGCGTCATCGGTCCGGTCTTCATCCACGGCATTGCGTCGCGGACGCTGGCCGGGATAAGGAGGCATGTGGAGGAAGGTGGAGGGAGCGGGACAGCGGGACAGCGGGACAGCTAAATCGCGGTGTCATCCTGAGCGTAGCTAATGAGCCTGCCCCGAGCAGGGGCGAGGGGATCTCTAAATGGTTGAGCAACGAAGGGTCGTCATTACCGGGATTGGTGCCATCACGCCGATCGGTCTCGGCGTCGAGGGTTTGTGGCAGGGCCTGCAGAGGCGGGAATCGGCCGTTCGCTGCATCACGCGCTTTGATCCCTCGATGTTCAAGTCCCGTATCGCGGGAGAGGTCGACGATTTCTGGCCGGCCGATCACATGGAGGAGCGCCGAAGCCGCCGGCTCGACCGCTTTTCCCAGTTCAGCGTCGCCGCCACCCGCATGGCGCTGCACGATGCCGCGCTCGACCCGGCCCGGGAAGATCCGGACCGGGTGGGCGCCATGATGGGCACCGCTCTGGGCGGGGTGGCGCATGGCGAGGAGCAGTACCGCAACTTCATACAGGGGGGCCCGCGGGCGGTCGATCCGGCGCTCGCGCTCACCGTCTTCGCCGGCGCCGCAAGCTGCAACATCGCCATTGAGTTCGGCTTTACCGGTCCCAACTCCACCAACGGCATGAGCTGCGCATCAGGAGCGATAGCCATCGGGGAAGCGTTTCGCGCCATCGTGCGGGGTGAAGCGGACATGATGGTGGCCGGGGGAGCCGAGGCGCCGCTCGCGCCCCTCTGCTTTGGCGCGTTCGCCATCATTAGGGCGATGTCCACCCGCAACGAGGATCCGGCTCACGCCAGCCGGCCATTCGACCAGGGACGAGATGGCTTCGTCATGGCGGAAGGCGCCGCGGTCCTCGTGCTGGAGGAGCGGGGGCGAGCCCTGGCCCGCGGGGCCCCGGTATACGCGGAAGTGTGCGGGTTCGGTATCACCAATGATGCCCATCACATGACCGCGCCCAGACCGGACGGACGGCAGGCGGCCCGGGCCATGAGGAGCGCGCTGAACGAGGCGCGGGTGGCGCCGCACGAGGTTGGGTACATCAACGCCCACGGGTCCTCGACTCCACTCAACGACTCGACGGAAACCGCCTCCATCAAGCAGGTCTTCGGCGAGCATGCGTACCGGCTGGCGTTCAGCGGTACCAAGGGGTACTACGGCCACGCCCTGGGAGCGAGCGGCGCCATCGAGGCGGCGATCTGTGCCCTTGCGAGCCGTCACGGATGGGTACCCCCGACCGTGAACCTGGAGAAACCCGACCCCGCCTGCGACCTCGACCACGTCACCGGCCCCGGGATGGACCTGACCCCGGATTACTTGTTGAGCAACTCGTTCGGATTTGGTGGGATCAATGCTGCACTGCTCCTCCGCCGAACGGATTGACGGGGAGACGTAGGGCTACCGCCGCTCCAGCGCTTCACCTAGATTCGCTGCCCAGACCACAACTCAAGGACATTCCCGATGCCGTCGCTGCTTCGCCGTTCGGTTGCGGAAGGACTCGGAACATTCGCGCTGGTTTTCATCGGAGCGGGCTCGGTCCTCAGCGAAAACTTTGCCCGGTACGGTGTACTAGGTGTGTCGATCGCCCACGGCCTGGTGCTGGCTGTGATGGTGACCGCAACCATGAGCATCTCGGGAGGCCACCTCAATCCGGCGGTGACCATCGGGCTCCTGGTGGCACGCCGTACAACGGCGGTGACCGCCGCGGCGTACATCGCGGCGCAGCTGATTGCCGCGGTACTGGCCGCGTTGCTTCTCCAGACCGTCTACCCCATTGGTGTCACGCGCGCCGTTTCACTCGGCGCTCCCGTGGTTGCCAGCTCCATCACTCTCGGCCAGGCGATCGGCATCGAGACGATCCTTACCTTCTTCCTGGTATCTGCGGTGTTCGGGACCTGCGTGAATCCGGACGCCCCGAAGGTAGGAGGCTTCGGCATAGGGCTTGTCCTGGTCTTTGATATCCTCGTTGGTGGCCCGCTGACCGGCGCCGCCATGAACCCGGCCCGCGCTTTTGGACCAGCCCTGGTCTCCGGGCAGTGGGTGGGGCAGATCGTGTACTGGGTGGGCCCACTGGTCGGAGGAATTCTGGCGGCGCTGCTGTGGCAGCATGTCCTGCTACCGCGGGCTCCTGCGCTCAGAAGAAGGAAGACCGACTAAATACAAAATCGTGAAGAAACAGCGTGAGCGGTAAGGAACGGCGTGAGCGGGGAATAGACCCCGCTTACGTTTTTTCTTCCCCGGTCACGCTTTTCATTACCCTCTTTGCCCTCCTCCACAGCGCCACCCAATACCCAGTCAGAATCACGGTGGCAATCACGTAAGCCGCCACCAGGTACTCCCCGTTCCTCGGCGTCTCAGGCAGCATCGCGTGCCTCTTCCCGCGCCTCGTCGACCAGCGCCAGCCCGTATCGAGCGGTGACGAACCCCAGATAAAGGAGCGTGAAGACCAGAGTAGAGACCAGCAGGGTGGTAAGCATCTCCGGCGGGAGCGATGGCGCGCTGGGCTTGAGCACGATCGGCTGCGGGTGGAGGGTCCGGAACAGATACACGCTCAAGTGGACGAACGGCACGAGTAGCATCCCGAGGATCCCCACTACCGCGCTGAAGCGCGCACGCTCGGCCGGATCGTGTACCGCGGCACGGAGCGCCAGATACCCGATAAACAGAAAAAAGACGAACAGGGTCAGGGTGAGCCGCGCATCCCAGGTCCACCAGGTGCCCCAGATCGGCTTGGCCCAGATGGGACCGGTGGTCAGCATGACGGCGCTGAACACGACCCCAACCTCCGCCGATGCTGCCGCGAATCGATCCAGCCTGGGATCCTTGAGCCACAGGTACAGGGCACTGGCGATGCCGACCAGCGAGAACCCGAGTAGCGCCGACCAGGCCGCCGGAACGTGGAGATAAAAGATCTTCTGGGCCAACCCCTGGCGAGCCTCCACCGGGGTGTAGCGGAGTGCGAGCAGGTAAACACCGCCCAGCGCCAGCAGCCCGATGGCGCTCAGCACCAGTCCGCGCCGGACGATTCCAACCGCCTGCGCCAGCGCCACCGTCATTCGTCCACCACCGCGGAAAAGGCCATCATGCACAGCGTGACAAATACGATGTCATACAGGGCCAGTAACCTGAGCCAGCCCCACATCTCGCTCAACGGACGGTCCGCCAGCAGGCGCGAGGTCACCTGCACCGCGGCAATCAGCGGCGGAACCATGAAGGGCAACAACAGCACCGGCAGCATCAGCTCGGCAAACCTGGTGCGCACCGCCATGGCGCTGAAGATCGTTCCCACTGCGACGAATCCGATGGTAGCCAATGCCGTGACGCCGAGCAGTCCCGGAAGAGCGCGGCCCAGGCTCACGTTGAAGAAGAGCATGAAGAGCGGCAAGGTCACCAGCTCTACCGTTCCCACGAACGCGAGGTTGGCCAGCAGCTTGCCCAGAAACAGAGCTTCGCGCGGCACCGGAGCCAGGAGGAGCCCGTCCAGCGCGGCGTTCTCCCGCTCGACGGTGAAGGCCCGGTTCAGCGCCACCATTGCTGCCAGCGCGAACGTGACCCATAAGACGCTAGGTGCCAGATCGGTGGCCGCGAGCACGGTGGGGTCGCGCGCAAAGTTGAAAACCACCAGGACGAGCGCTGCGAACACCAGTGCCGACTGGAGCGCCGTTCTGCTGCGGAGCTCCGCGCGGATGTCCTTGGCCGCGATGGCTAGCGCGAGCCGAAGCGGGTCAGGCACCGATCAGTCCGTAGTAGCGCGGCAGGAACGCATCGAGTGCTCCCCTCCGCGGCTCATCGGCAGCCCAGCACCCATCGACCAGTACCGCTACTCGAGAGGCCAGCTCCCACACCTCGGTCAGATGGTGGGTCACCACCACTACGCCGAGGCCCGCTGCCAGCCTCACTCGTAGATCGGCACGAAGCCGGTCGGCAGCGGCCGCATCCAGCGAGGTAAACGGCTCATCGAGCAGCAGCACTTTCGGCCGGTGCAACAAGGCCCGCGCGATCGCCGCACGCTGGAGCAGCCCACGACTCAACCGCCTTGGCAGCTCGTCTCCACGGTCCCCAAGTCCCGCCTCGGTCAGGGCAGTGCCCGCCACCTCGCGCGGCCGGTGCAGACCGTAGAGCCGGGCCGCGAAGGTCAGGTTCTCGAGCAGGGTCAGGTCGTCGTAGAGCATGGATTGATGGGAGAGAAGCCCGATAGCGGCGCGAGTCTGCGCCAGGCCTTGCTGCAGCGGTTGGCCCAGGACCCGGATCTGGCCTGCGGTCGGCCGCATCAGGCCGGCGAGGATTCTCAGCAGCGTCGTCTTGCCGGCCCCGTTGGGTCCCACCACCGCGAGGGCCTCGCCCGCCCGGACGGTGAGGTCTAGGCCACGAAGGATGCGGACTCGCCCGAACGAGCGCTGGAGTCCACGTGCTTCGAGCAGGAGAGAGCCGTCATGAGACGGCATCGATCCGCGCGCCGAGCTCGTCGAGGCGGAAGGGTTTGATGATGTAGCCGGAGTGGGGAAGATCGAGAACCTTGAGCTGAGGCTCAATACTCATGTACGCGGTTGTGATGATGACGGGCAGCTCGGGCTGGCTCAACCGGATGCGTCGCAGGAGATCGACCCCGTCGGTGTCCGGCAACCGCATGTCGAGGACAGCCACGTCCGGCTTGTGCTGCTTCAGCTGCTCCATGGCTTCTGCGCCGTTGGAGGCGAACGCCAGATCGTACCGTGGATTGAAGGCCCGCTCGTAGCTCAATCTCAACGCGGGCTCATCTTCGACGATCAAGACGCGCCGGCGGCGTTTTCCTTGACTCATAACATCGCACCCCGCAGGTCGATTCCCGCGCCACCCGGGCAGGGGAAATTTAGGTCGCGGGGTACTCTAACCTATTATTGGGGAGTCGTCCATCCCGGTAGATACCAGCGCCGGTGGGTTCAAGCGGCGGTAGATGAAGCAGCGGAAGACCTTACCGCCGTAACACCGTACCGCCCGTCCTTCAGGCGGCGACCGACTCGAGCTGAAACAGGTCGTCGAGCTTGGTGAGGACCAGCAGGAAGCGGAGCTCGTCGCTGGCGTTGCGCAGCACGACCGTCTGACGGCGCTCGGCGGCACGCCGTTGAATCAGCATCAGGGCGCCGAGCCCGGCCGAGTCCACGTGACGGGTGCGACCCAGATCGATCACCAGGCGCCCGACGCCTTCAGGCATCTCTTCGAGCAACTTGATCGCGGCTTTGCGGATCTCAACCCGGCTCTCGAGCCCGAGCGTCTCCGGTGCTGCTATGCCACGTTCTGCATCGTGTGTGGACCTCATCTCTCCTCCTTCGGCACCGAGCTATCTCATCCCGGTGCATTCGACCAGGGCGAGACCTCTAGTTTTGCGGCCCCGGATCACTCCGGGTGTGCTCTTATCGGGCGGAGAGACGTTCGACCACAAACGTCCTCGCGGCCTCACCTGGGGAAAAAGCGAGACTGGTGCCACTGACGACAAGCCAGTAATTCTCAATCTGTTGCGATGCCTCTTACTAACATTTGCAGTGCCAATCTACGCCGCACTCCGCGGCAGACCACTGCAAAAGTAGCGGATGGGCTCGATTGC
>JBDTUV010000134.1:0-6952 GCA_040007575.1 Gemmatimonadales bacterium | reverse complement strand
GGCCCGCGCCATGGGCGCCCAGGTTACGCTCAATCCCGGCACCGATGACGTAGTGGCTCGGGTCCGTGAGCTCACCGCAGGAGACGGCGTCGATCTGGTCTGCGAGATGAGCGGACACCCCAGCGGCCACGCGCAGGCACTGGCGGCGGCGCGCATGGGTGGAAGAATCAACCTCCTCGGCACACCCAACCGCACCACCGAGGTGGATTTCGCCCGGGACGTGATCTTCAAGGGCCTCACCCTCTATGGGGTCACCGGTCGGAAGATGTACCAGACCTGGCACCAGATGCAGCGATTTCTGCGAGCGGGCCAGCTCGACCCTCGGCCGGTCATCACCCATCGCTTCCCGCTGGACCGCATCGCTGACGCGATTCAGGTCATCAAGGATGGCCAGGCCGGCAAGGTGATCCTGGAGGTGTGCGCGTGACCAACCCGCTGGAGCAACGGATCGCTCCCGAGCTCGAGCAGTTCATCCGCGACGGCACTTACAAGCGGCCCAACTTCCTGGAAAGCCCACAGGCGGCGCGGGTGCAAATGGAGGACCGGGGCGAGGTCATCATACTCTCCTCCAACAATTATCTCGGCCTCGCTAACGAGCCCAGTGTGGTCGCCGCCGGGAAGCAGGCTCTCGACCGCTTCGGCGCTGGCACCGCGTCGGTGCGCTTCATCTGCGGAACCTTCACGATCCACCGCGACCTGGAGGCAGCCTGCGCCCGCCTGGTAGGGACCGCCGCGTCACTCAGCTTCGGAAGCGCCTGGAGCGCTAACGAGGCCGTGCCCGGCACCCTGCTCACCGAGAACGACCTGATCATCAGTGACCAGCTCAACCATGCCTCGATCATCGACGGTATCCGGCTGGCCAAGGCGATCACCAAGTGCCAGACCGGAGTTTACCAGCATGGAGATCTCGCGGACCTCGATGCCAGGCTCACCGCCGCACGCGACCGCAGAGTCAAGATGGTCGTTACCGACGGCGTCTTCTCTATGGAGGGAGCGATCGCCAAGCTTCCTGACCTGATCGAGCTCTGTCGCCGGCACGAGGCGGTGCTGGTCGTGGACGATTCCCACGCGACCGGCGTGCTCGGAAAGAATGGGCGAGGAACGGCGGAGCACTTCGGAGTGATCGGGGAGGTGGACATCATCACCTCGACCCTGGGCAAGGCGCTCGGAGGTGCGGCCGGTGGGTTCGTCGCGGCGTCAGCAGCGGTATGCGATTACCTGACCCAACGGGCTCGGCCTCAGCTCTTCAGTAACGCACTGCCGCCTACGGTAGCGGCCAGCTCAATGGCAAGCATCGAATACCTCGAGGCCCATCCGGAGCGGGTGTCCAAGCTGCGGGGGAACGCGCGGTATTTCCGCGACCAGCTCCTTGGCCTCGGCTTCCAGCCTCTTCCAGGCGAGACACCGATCATCCCCGTCATCCTGGGCGAGACCGCGGCCGCGATCCGGATGAGCGACCTCCTCCTGGCCGAAGGCGTGTTCGTCACCGGCTTCGGCTATCCCGTCGTCCCGCAAGGCCAGGCGCGGGTCCGGTGCCAGATCTCCGCTACCCATTCCCAGGATGATCTCGACCAGGCCCTCGCTGCCTTCCAAAAGATTGGCCGCCAACTCCGGCTTATTTGAAGGTCAAGGGTCTAGAGTCCAGGTGGGTTCGCAGATGGTAAGAACTGGTTAGACCCTAGACCCTGGACCCTAGACCTTTCGAAAGACGGGCCCAGTCCTTGCACTTCCGCCCCTCACGATGGTGGTGGATAGGTTGGCCTGGACCTTTTAACTCCTTGTCAACCGGCAGTATACGCGAGGCAGCCTGCCTCGAATTCCACCCCCCTCCCGCGTTTTCCAGCATGAGTTCCCGCATTTTGACGTACCGTGCGAACTAGGCCCGGTAAGCATCAGGATGGTCCTGGTGCGGACACCTTTCGGAGGCAGTCTGATGCGCATGGTCACCCTAAGCATTCCGGTCGCGCTGGCCCTTTGCCTTGGGGCGGCCAACCTCTCGGCTCAAGAGCCGGGCAACGGCGCTTTTCAATGGTACGTCGGCGGCCATGGCGGCATCCTGAACTTCGAGACGGCGGCTCAAGGACGAACCACGATTCCCCTCGGCGGCGCCCACCTGCTGATCACCGCGCGGCGTACCGGGCTGCTGCTCTCGGTCGAACAGGGCTTCGGATCGAACGAGCTGGGCGCCTATACGCTGCAAGCGATCGATAGCGCCGGCGCTCTCACGAGCGAAGCCGTGGTTGGGACAACGTTCAAGTACATACGGAAGTATTCCGCGACCCTGATGGCCTTCCCGATCAAGGGACCAGCAACTCCCTATTTCGGGATCGGCGTGGGCATTCTCCACACCGGCGGTCACAACCCGGATGATGGCTTCGCCCGGGAAATGGGCAGCTCAGCGTTCGGCTCTCTGATCGGGGGTTTGAACTTCAAGGTGAGCCGGTTCAGCGCGTTCGGCCAGTATCAGATCACCACCGGACCTGGCGTGCGCAACGCCTCCGTGACCTTTTCCGACGATTCCAAGCTTGTGGGCTTCGGCAGTATGCTCACCGGACCGACCCACACGTTCACGGCTGGCCTCAGATTCAACCTCGGTAACTCCCGGGAGCGAGCAAACGGCGGCGGTTACTGATCACGCGGGTCGATCCATCAACGGGCGGGGGGTCTTCGTGATCCCCCGCCCGTTTCTTTTCGTGATGTCCACAGTGACCCGGCCAGACAAAAACGCAGCGGCCAGTCCGCCGCTTTCGTTATCCCGATCCTGGGGGTGGTTGCAATCGCGATCTCTTCCATCGACTCGGGCCTCCGTACCACCACCGGACTGCCGAGCATCCTGCTTCCATCCAGATCGGGAGTGATTCCCAGGGCCTGGCTGAGCTTGCCAGGCCCGGAGCAGAGCTCGCGATCCGGCACTCCACCGCGGCGCCGCCGCATGATCTCCAGCCCGGTGAGGGGCTCGAGGGCGCGAAGCAGAACCGCGCTGGCTAATCCCGCGCGCTGGCACACCAGGTTGGCACACCAGTGCATGCCATATGAGAGGTAGACGTACCAGGAGCCCGGCGGACCGAACAGCGCCTCATTCCGTGCATTGCGCCGGTGCAGGTAGCCGTGGGATGCCGGGTCATCGTAACCCAGGTAAGCCTCGGTCTCCACGATCCGGGCCCGGGTGACCCTTCCTCCGACCGAAGATACCACGACCATTCCGAGCAGTTCGGCCGCCACGACCTCCGCCGGGCGCCTGAAAAAAGCGACGGGCAGCGTGGCTGCCCGTCTCCGTTGAGTCATTCAGCTTTTTTCCGGGGGCGCGCTCGCGGTCGTTTCGGAGGAGGCGGCGCAGCGCCCTCCTCGCCTTCCCCAGTACTGGCTTTTGCCGGCGGTGCCGGCGTCTTCTTCCGACGCGGGCGAGCGACGCGGGGCCGCTTCTCCCTGGTCAGGGCCTCGCCGCCGGCCCCGACTGACTCCGCATCAGCGGAGGCCAGAGAGGGCTCCGGCGCCGAAGGTGGCTCCATGCTCACCACCCCCACGAGCGGGATGTCGCCCGCCCGGAGCGGACCTCGAGAGCCTCGGCGGAAGCGAAGCCCGAGCCGCTGCCCGTTCTCCCGGCCCCCGCTCGAGACCGGCTCGGAAGCGGGCGGCTCGCCACCCGATGCCGATTCCGGAGTCTCCTCGCGAGGAGCCGGGGGCAATTGGGGGCGTGAGGACGTACGCTGGAGCGCAATCTCATAGTCGTCGTCGCCTACTTTCCGCACATCCGCCACCTCGGCATCGTTGGCCTGTCGCAGCAGCCGCTGGAAGCGTGCGGCATCCAGCAGGGGGTCCTCCCGGCCATGCATGGCGACCATGCGAAGCCGGAGCGCCTCCTGTCCCACCGGGGAGCGAAACTCCGACAATGCCTGGGCCATGAGCTGGAATGCGCGGGCCAGGGTCAGGACGCTATCGACGCGCTCTTCCCGCGCGGGACGCCGCGCCGCCTCTTCACGAGGGCTGTCTGGGGTCCGAGCGCGGCTGGGCCCACCATCGCGGACACCGGTGCGCTCGCGCCCCCCACGGCCCCGCCGCCCCCTTCCCCGTCGCCCTGCTTCCTCACGGCTCCTCGATCCACTGGCCGCAGGCTCTTCGCGGCCCGCCTCGACCGCAGGCCGTTGCCGCCCAGCCGGCGTCGAAGCAACGGTCGCAGACACGGGCGGGGCCACGGAGCCGGGGCCCACCTCGTATTGTCCGTTATCCAGCTTCGTCAGACTGACGATGCCCTTCTGCCCGGCTTCGATCACGAACTTGCTGAACCGGTTGAACCCGGCATTCCTCTCGTCGAAGTTGGAATCGATCTGCTGCATCACCTGCTTGAGCCGGTCGGAGCGCATCACGTCGCCGTTGCGCGCCATCTGCGCCACCGCTTCCGCGGCAAGCTCCCATGGGTCGCGCTGGGTCGATGGAGTGTCGACCTCCTTCGTCAGACCGGCGAGGTCATTATAGGAGTAGTACTCGTCGCAGTTCTGGATCAGGAGATCGCTGGCCGATTCCCGGATGCCGACGCCGATCACGTACTTGCCGTACTCTTTGAGCTTGATCACCATGGTCGAGAAGTCGCTGTCGCCGGACAGCAGAATGAACATCCCGATCTCGGGCCGGGTGAACACCAGCTCGATGGCATCGATGGCAAGGCGGATGTCCGTCGCATTCTTCTTGCTCGAGCCGAAGGCCGGGGCGAAGATGAGGTCGATGGACGATTCCGACAGCGGCACGATGTACTGGGGGTAGCGGCGCCAGTCGGCATAGGCGCGCTGGACCGCAACCTTGCCTTTGATGATGTCGCTGTTGAGAAGAGTGCGAAGCTCCTTGGTCAGGTCCTTCTGGATGCCAAGGGTGACGTTGTCGAAGTCGATCAGAAGGGCAGCGTGCGGGGCATGTACTGGGGGCTGGCTGAGATGCCGGCCCGGCCGAATCAGCGGTCGATTCACTTAGCGCTCGGTTCCGGGTCCGCCGCCTTCGCGCGCCCCCTCGTCGCGCCTGGCCGGACCCGGTGAGCGGCAGGGCGTCGAGGAAGCCCACGAGGTCGACGGACCGTTTGTGGGGGGCCCGCTCCCTACCCCGCGGTCATGTCCTCCGCGGATGCTGTATAGGAGCGAACCAGGGTTGTGCCAGCGCCACCTGGGCTGCCGAGGGAGAACGTCTACCGGGAGCGCGCCTCGCCGGCCGGGTCGCCGACGCGCGCCATGCTCACCGTGAGACCGGTCGGCCGGACTGCGGCGCGACGGACGGCATCAACAGATGGGCTAGCGAGGCAAAATCTATCCGTACTGACCGGGCGTTGGAAGGGCGGAGTCAGGATCCCGGCGTCATCCGAACTGCGGCTCGCCGGCGACCGGGAGATCGAGAAGGAAATAGAAGCGGGTGCCGTATCCCGGCGCGGTGTCCACCTGCAGGACGGAGCCCATGGCCTCGACCAGCTTCCGGCAGATGGACAGCCCCAGCCCGGACCCGGAGAAGGCGTACTCGCCGGGCTTCTGACGGCGTCGGAAGGGCTCGAAAAGGGTCGCCATGGATTGCGGGGGAATACCCCGTCCGGTGTCGCGCACCGAGAATTCGATGGCATGGGCGCCACGCTGTATCGCGGTCAGCTCGACGAAGCCTTCACCGGTGAACTTGAGGGCATTGGTGGTCAGGTTGAGCAGCACCCGGCTGAGGGCAACCGGATGGCCGATACGGAAATCGGTTTCCGGCAGAGTCAGCCGCACCGTGAGGTTCTTCTCCTCCGCTATCGGCTGGATGATGTCCCGCACCGACTCCAGGATGTCGGTCACCGAGAACGGAATCGGGTCCAAATCCACCAGCCGGTCGCCGCCCCGGGCCAGCTCGATGACATCGCTCGCCACGGAGCTGAGACCAAAGGCCGCACTGTAGATGAGTCCGAGCTGACGCTCCTGCACCGGGTTGACCGGGCCGCTGCGGCCACGCTGCAACGTCTCGGCCAGAAAGAGAATCGAGGTGAGCGGCGATCGAAGGTCGTGAGCCACTTCCACCACCAGCTCGAGTCCGTCCGGCGAGGAGAGACGATCTGTGAAGTGCTGGGCCCAGTCGGCCTCGAGGTGCAGGCCCACCCGTTCGATAGCGCTCAGGACGTGTAGGAGCTGACTCGGATCCGGCGCCGGCAAGGCGCGGGCTCGTTCTATGAAGGCGGTGCGGATGAGCCCAAGCCACCGGCGGGAGAGTGCGTTGCGAGGTACGGCGCTGGTTTCGGCCGGCAGGCCCGCGACCTCCTGCCTGATGACCGTGCATAGATGGGCGAGATGGGCGGTGGCTTCCTCGGGGCCTGCGGCATGCTGGATGACCCGTTCCCATTCCGCCTCGGCCCAGAGCACGGACTCCCGAAGCGCATCCCAGAGCGCGGGCGGCACCGAGCCGGCGGTGGGACCATCAGGATCCCAGACTCGTGCCGCTCCCGGCGCGTCTTGGGGGGCTCGGCGACGCTCTCCGGTCGATCCGGTGAGGACTGACTCAGGTATCACGCGGATCCCGGGGTCTCATCTCTCTGGAATTCATGCTTATCCATCAGCCGGTACAGGGTAGTACGGTCGATGCTCGCCAGACGCGCCGCCTTCGACATATTCCCACCTGCTCGGCTGATGAGACGAGTCAGATACTCCTTTTCAAACTGGACCACCACGCGGTCCTTGGCGGGATGGTAGGCTTCGTCCATGACTCCCGGCGGGGTGACGCTCTCGGCCGGCCACTCGGCACTATCGTCGTAGACCGGGATATCGTTGGGCTGGATGGTCTGGTCCGGTTCGGCCAGCACCGCGACATGCTCGATGACGTTCTGCAACTCCCGAACGTTGCCCCGCCAAGGTCGGGAACGCAAGAAGCCTATGCTGGCCTCGCTCAGCCGAGGAACGCGGTACCCCATCTGGCGGTGGCGCTGCCAGTAATAGGTCAGAAAGTGATTGGCGAGCAG